>JAEYTU010000027.1 GCA_023433825.1 Planctomycetota bacterium | reverse complement strand
CATGGGGTTCTGGTCATGGAGTCTCTCTTCTTCACAGCTCGCGTCTTCCTCCGGACCACGATCGGGTCCGCGTCGCGAAGCGGGCGGGCACGGTAGCAGACCGGGAACCCCCGGCCAACACGCGTCGTCGCCACGCTCACGGCTCAACGTCGCTCGGCCACGAAACGGCTCAGCATCTCGGCGAACGCGTCCGGCGTCAGCTCGCCGAGGTCGCCATCGACGCGGTGCCGGACCGTCAGCATGCCCGACTCGATCTCCTTGTCGCCGAGGACGCAGACGAACGGCGTCTTCTCCTGCCACAGGTGGTGCCGGATCTTGTGGCCGATCTTCTCGGAGCCGACGTCGGCGTCGACGCGGAAGCCCTTGGCCCGGAACTCGGCCGCGAGGGCCTCGCAGCGCTCACCGTGGCGCTCGCCGACGGCCAGCAGCACGGCCTGCGTCGGTGCGAGCCAGGCCGGGAACGCTCCACCGTGGTGTTCGATCAGCACGCCGAAGAATCGCTCCAGCGACCCCAACAGCGCGCGGTGCAGCATGACCGGACGCGTCCGGGTGCCGTCCTTGTCGACGAACGTCATGTCGAACCGCTCGGGCTGCGTGAAGTCCGCCTGAACGGTCGAGCACTGCCAGTACCGGCCGAGGCTGTCCTTGATCTTGACGTCGATCTTCGGGCCGTAGAACGCGCCGCCACCGGCGTCGACCGTGTACGGCAGCTCGAGCTTCTTCAGCGTCTGCTCGAGCGCGTCGGTCGCCTTGTCCCACAGGTCGATCGACCCGACGAACTTCTCGGGCCGCGTCGACAACATGATGTGGTAGTCGGCGAACCCGAACGACTTCAGCACGTGCAGGACGAAACGAACGACGCGTTCGATCTCCTCGTCGAGCTGGTCGGGACGCAGGAACAGGTGAGCGTCGTCCTGCGTGAACCCGCGCACGCGCATCAGCCCGTGCAACGTGCCGGCGCTCTCGTAGCGATAGACCGTGCCGAGCTCCGCCCACCGGAACGGCAGGTCGCGGTACGAGCGCCGTTTGCTCTTGTAGATCTGGATGTGGAACGGGCAGTTCATCGGCTTCAGCAGGTACTCCTGCTCGTCGATGCTGATCGGCGAGTACATCGACTCCTTGTAGAAGTCGAGGTGGCCGCTGGTCTGCCACAGGTCCGCCTTCGCCACGTGCGGCGAGTAGACGATGTCGTAGCCGCCGGCGAGGTGCTCGTTCCGCCAGAACTCCTCGATCTTGTGGCGAACGAAGCCGCCCTTCGGATGCCACAGCACGAGCCCGGCGCCGAGGTCCCCCATCGTCGAGAACAAGTCGAGGTCGGTTCCCAGTCGTCGATGGTCGCGCTTGCTCGCCTCCTCGAGGTTGTGGCGATGCTCGTCCATCTGCTTGCGATCGGCGAACGCGTGCCCGTAGATCCGCGTCAGCATCTTGTTCGACGCGTCCTCACCGAGGTACGCGCCGGCGATCGTCAGCACCGCGATTCCCTCGCCGATTCGTCCGGTGCTCGGCACGTGCGGACCGCGACACAGATCGACGAACTCGCCGCTGCGATAGAAGCTGATCGTGTCGTTCGGCGGGATCTTGTCGATCGTCCGCAGCTTGTAGTCCTCACCGTGCGTGCGCATCAGTTGTTGCGCCGCGGTTCGGTCGAGCACTTCGCAGACGAACGGGACGTCCTTCGCGATGACCTCGCGCATCAACGCCTCGAGCTTCGGCAGGTCGTCGGCCGTGATCGGTTCGTCGCCGAAGTCGATGTCGTAGTAGAAGCCGTACCGCGGATCGTCGACCGGCGGACCCTTCCACAGCTTCGCGCGCGGCCGGATCTGCTTGACGGCGTCGGCCAGGACGTGCGCGGCCGAATGCCGCAGGACCTCGAGCCCGTCCTTCGTCGTGCGCGTGATCACTTCCAGTCGCGCATCGCGTTCGATCGGCAACTGCGCGCTGCGGACTTCGCCGTCGACGCGGACCGCGACGGTGTCGCGCGCGAGGCGTTTGCCGATCGACTCGGCGATCTGGAGGCCCGTGGTGCCCGCGGGATAGGTGCGGACCGAACCGTCGGGGAGAGTGATCGCGATCTGGGAGCTCATGTCGGGGCGAGGATTACACCGTCGCTCCCGCGGGATGCCAGCAGCGCGCTACTTCTTGAACTCTTCGTGACTCGCCTTCTTCTGCTCTTCCATCGCGTCGACGAGCTTCGTCGCGGCCGCCCAGTCCTTCGCGTGCAGCGCGATCTCGAGATCGAGGATGCGAACGATCATCTCGCGCATCCCCTTGCGGTAGGCGAGCAGGAACGCCGGTTGTTCCTCGGGCTTCTTGTCGGCCGTCATCTCGGGCTTCTGATCGCGCGCGGCGACGGCGTGCATCAGGATCGTCGAGACGGCCTCGAACGGAATGTCGCCCTTCGGGTCCTTCAAGAACGCCTTCACGGTCCGCAGCGTGCGGTTGATCGTCTTCATCCGCGTCTCGAGCGTCGGATCGTTCCGACTCGCGGAAGCCGGCGCAGCGTCCTGCGGCGGAGCGATCTGGGGAACGACGAACAAGGCGGCCGCAGCGAGCACGGCAGATGAACGGAGGAATCGGGAGGACGTTGCGGTCATGGCGGGCGGGAGGTTCGTTCGGCGCCGCGACGCTGTCAAGCCGGCGCATCGCGCTCACTTGCAGTAGCGATCGAGCCAATCGAAGAAGACGCGCGACCACAGCACGCCGTTCTGCGGACGCAGCACCCAGTGGCCTTCGCCGGGGAAGTACAGGAACCGCGACGGCACGCCCTGCGCCTGTGCCGCGGTGAACGCGCCGAGGCCCTGCGCGTACGGGACGCGGAAGTCGCGTTCGCCGTGAATCACGAGCAGCGGCGTCCGCCACGTCCCGACGAACGAACTCGGTGAGAAGCGTTCGTAGTCGCGTTCGATCTCGGGGCTCTTCCAGTACGGCCCGCCGAGATCCCAGTCGACGAAGAACAGTTCCTCGGTCGTCGTGTACATGCTGCGCAGATCGAAGACGCCGCAGTGCGAGATCATCGCGGCGAAGCGATCGCCGGCGTTCCCCATCAACCAGTAGATCGTGTAGCCACCGAAGCTCGCGCCGACGGCGGCCGTCTTCGTTCGGTCGACGTAGCCTTCGGCCTGCATCGCGTCGGTCGCCGACAGCAGGTCCTGCATCGCCTGCCCGCCCCAGTCGCGGCTGATCTGGTCGTTCCACTCCTGCCCGAAGCCGGGAAGTCCACGCCGATTGACGGCGAGCACGATGTAGCCGCGCGCCGCCATCAGGTGGAAGTTCCAACGCGTGCTGAAGAACTGTCCGACCTGCGACTGCGGGCCGCCCTGGCAGTAGAGCAGCATCGGCCACTTGCGCGCCGGGTCGAAGTCCGGCGGGTAGACGACCCATGCGTGGATCGACTTGCCGTCGGTCGCCTCGAACCAGCGCTCCTCGACCTTCGGCAGTTGCAGCTTGCCGTAGACGCCGTCGTTCTCGCGCGTCAACATCCGGCCCTCCGACGGCGCCTCGCGGTCGAGCACGACGACTTCGGGTGGCCGTTCGGTGCGTTGGCGGAGCGCGAAGACGAACCGACCGTCGGGCCCGGGCCGCGGCGAGTCGAACTGGTGGCGCCCCTGACTGATCGCCTTCGGCTTCGAGCCATCGATGCCGACCTCGTAGATCTGCGTCGTGCCGCGCGTCTCCGACGCGAACACGATGCCGGAGGCGTCGGGCAACCATGCGATGGCGTGCGCGGTCTGATCGAAGCCGCCGGTCAGCTCGCGACGTTCACCCGATGCGACGTCGAGGACGAAGATCCGATTGCGATCCGACTCGAACCCTTCGCGGGCCATCGACAGGAACGCGAGGAATCGTCCGTCCTTCGAGAACGTCGGGTCGATCTCGTAGCCCGGCATGCCGTCGGTCAGGTTGACGGCGCCGGTGCCCTCGAGGTCGACGCGCCACAGGTCGCTGTTCGTGCTGCGCGCCGCGGCGACGCCGTCGAGCTTCTTGCTCGTGTAGACGAGCGACTTGCCGTCCGGCGCCCACGCGATCTGCTCGGCTCCGCCGAACGGCGGCATCGGCGTGTGGTAGCGCAACCCGGCCATCAGATCCTTCGGCGTGCCGCCGGCGACCGGAACGACGAACAGGTGCGAGTAGCTGCCGTCGTTCCATGCATCCCAGTGCCGCACGAGCAAGCTGTCGTAGATCCGCGCGTCGGCCTTCGGCAGGTCGGGATACAGCTCGTTGCCGGCGACCTTGTCGAGCGGCACGCGCGCCGTGAACGCCAGATGCGTGCCGGTCGGCGACCACGACAGGTTGTCGATGCCACCCGGAACGTCGGTCACGCACCGCGCCTCCCCGCCGTCGACCGGCAGCACGTAGGCCTGCGCGGTCCCACTCCGCGTCGACAGGAATCCGATCCCGCGTCCGTCCGGCGACCACCGGCCGTTCCAGTTGCTGCCGGCGGCGGTGACCTGCCGGCGCTCACCGGTCGCGAGGTCGAGCAGGAACAGGTGTGTCGTTCCCTTGTCCTCGGCGAGTTGCGTCGTGCGGACGCTGTAGAGCAATCGCTTTCCGTCGGGGCTGGGCTGCGGATCGCCGACGCGTGCCAGCGACTGCAGCAACTCCGGCGTCATGCGTTCCTGCGCCTGCGGGCAAGCGAGGACGGCCAGCGGAACGACGAACGAGGACAGACGGAGCAACGGCATCGAGGTCACCTTCCGGTTGAGCGAGGGCGCAGAAGATGCCCGGCCGGGCGCACGATGTCTCGCGCGGAACGTGCGCGACGAGCCGCGCGGCGGTTCATGCGGCGGTTCGTGCGGCGATCAGTACGGCGTCGACGCCGCGATCGCGCGACGCGCGACGGCCAGTG
>JAEYTU010000626.1 GCA_023433825.1 Planctomycetota bacterium | reverse complement strand
GCGCGCCCGACCTGCCGCAGGCGGAGTTCCTGCTCGGCGGCGACGGAACCAGCGAGTTCGGACTGCGCGGCGGCGACGGCTGCGCCGGCTTGCGCTTCGCGCGCCGCGACGGCGGCCTCGATTCGCGTCACGAGGTGAACGTCGAGCAGGTGTCGACCGAGCGACACGATCGAACGGAGCCGCTGCCGCACGACGTCGGCGCGTTCCAGTTCGGCGGTCTCGCGCTCGCGTTCGAGGTCGTGCTGACGCCCCTCGTGGCGGCCGATCTGACCACGGGCCTCCTGCTCCTCCTTGCGGATCGCCGACGCCGCCGCCGCGAGTTCGCGCGCGCGGTCCTTCAGCACCGCCGCCCGATCGGCGACCGTCGTCCGCACGCCGCGCAGATCCGACAGCTCGCCTTCGAGCAGTTCGGCGCTCGCACGCAGGTCGTGGATCTGCGCGCGCCGCACGACGAGTCCGCCGCCGCGTTCCTGCGCCTCGGTCGTCCCGCCCTCGATCCGCGGACCACAGCGCATCTGTCCGTCGCGCGTGACGAAGCACAGGTCGTGGCGCGAACCGTCGGCGTTCGCCAGCGAGTCGACGAGACAGACGCCGCGCAGCAGCCAGTGCAGCAGCGGTTGCGCGTGCGGCTCGCAGCGGATCAGCGGCGCCAGTGCGCGGGCACCGTCGGGAACCGAAGTCGGCAGGCCGCGGATCAAGTCCGCCCCGAACTCCTCGGCGACGAGCAGGATCGCGCGCCCGCGGCGTTCGGTCTGAAGGTCGGCGAGCATCGCCTCGGCGTGCGCACGCGTGTCGACGACCAGCGCTTGGACGAACGGTCCGAGGGCGGCTTCGAGCGCCGCCGACAGTTCGAGGTCGACGTCGAACAGGTCGAGCAGCCGGCCGCGCAGCCCTTCCGGCTTCGTCGTCAGCAGATGGCGCGGGCCCAAGTCGAGCCCCTCCATGTGCTGCTCCATGTCCTCCAGCGCGTCGAGGCGTCCGCGCACCGACGCGAGCCGCCCTTGCAGCCCCGATTCCTGTTGCGCGAGTTCGGCGGCGCGCCGGTCCTCGGCCTCGAGGGCGGCGAGCAGGGTCTGCTCCTCGGACTGCAGCAATGCACCGCGCTGCGAGAGATCCTCGAGGACGCGTCCCAGCGTCGCGAGCTCGTCGCGCGTTCGGTCGAGCTGTGCCGCGAGTTGGCCGTGACGCTCGTCGACGCGGTTGCGCCGTGCGTCGAGCTGCCGGATCTGGACTTCCTGATCGTGTGCGAGATTGCGGTGGCGGGTCCGCGTGTGGATCCACTCGAGCACTTGCTGGCGCTCGGTCTCACGCGTGGCCTGCAGCTCCTTCAGTTGTCGCTGGCCGTCCCGGACCTGCTGCTGCCGCGACTCCAACTGTTCGGCGAGGCCGACGAGTTCGTCCTCGAGTTCGGCGATCTCGGTGCGGAGTTGGGCGACGACGTTCGTGCGCGTCGCGTGCTGCGCGCGAACGTGCGCGCCGCGTTCGTCCGCGTCGACGGCGTCGCGCTCCATCTCGGCCGCCCGCTGGCGTCGCGCCTCGGACTGCGCGCGCGCACCGTCGCGTGCCGAACGCGCTGCGTGGACGCGCGACTGCAACTCTTCGAGCCGGTGCCCGTGCTCCTGGATCCGCTCCTCGACGGCCGCGACGGCGCCCTGCGCGTCGCGCTGCGTCGCTTCGGCCTCGGCGACGAGACCGGCGAGTTCGTCGAGTCGCGCGAGCAACGCGTGCTTCTCGGCGCGCAGCGCACGCCCGTCGACGACGGCGACGGCGGTCATCAGGTCGCGCAGCGCCTGCTGCAGCTCGACGTAGCGACGCGCCTTGCCGGCTTGGACCTTCAGCGAACGGATCCGCTTGCCGCGTTCGTCGAGCAGATCGCGGATGCGCGACAGGTTCTGGTCGGTGCGTTCGAGCTTCCGCAGGGTCTCGCGCTTCTGCAGCTTGAACTTCGAGATCCCTGCCGCCTCCTCGAAGATCGCGCGTCGCTCCTCGGGGTTCGCCGACAGCACGGCGTCGATGCGGCCCTGCTCCATGACCGAGTAGGCGCCGACGCCGAGCCCGGTGTCCATCAGGATGTCGCGGACGTCCTTCAGCCGGTTCGAGTCGCCGTTGATCAGGTACTCGGACTCCTTGTCCGCGGACAGGCGTCGCCCGATCGACAGATCGTTCGCGCCGCCGAGCGCGCCCTGGCCGGTCTCGTCCTCGAGATGGATCGTGACCTCGGCAGCCGAGAGTCCTTCGCGACCTTCGGCCCCCTTGAAGATGACGTCGGTCATCTCCTTCCCGCGCAGACTCTTCGCGCGCTGATCGCCGAGCACCCACTTGATCGCGTCGACGACGTTCGACTTGCCGCAACCGTTCGGACCGATGATGCCGGTCAGCGCGGAGTCGAATTCGAACTCGGTGCGATCGGCGAAGGACTTGAACCCGCGCACGACGAGACGCTTCAGTCGCATGGCTTTCGCTCCACTCGGAGAGTTCTAGCGAATGTCGTCGGCGTCGTGGCGCGCCGAGACATGCGTGGTCCGAAGCGACGGTGACCCCGACGGTGACGTCGACGGGCTCGCCGGCAACGTCTCCGACGTGAACGTCGCGATGGCTTGCCGACGTCGCCGCCGTTCGGCGCCGAAGCGTTGGTAGCACGCCGCGACGCGCGCGAGGCCGTTGACGAGCAGCACGCGTTGCACGGCTTCGGCCAACAACTCGGTCGTCAGCAGTTCCGGCCCACGGAACCCGGTCGCGTTCGGCAGCGCCCCGTCCTGCGCGAGCTGACGCAGCCTGCCGATCCCGACGAGGACCGCTTCGCCGAGATCCGGCGCGCGCCAAACCTCGTTCGCGTCGACCGCTTGGAGTGCCAGATGAATCGACCGCACCAGCTTGGTGGCGCGCAGCCACTCGTGCCGGCCGTCGCGCTTCTCAACTCGAAGTTCCGTCCGTCGTTTCACCCTGACCCCCTCCGCGTCGCTTCTCCAAGATGGGCTTCAACTCCTCCAGGAACTGCGCTGCGTCCTTGAACTCGCGGTAGACCGACGCGAATCGGACGTAGGCAACCTGATCGAGCTGCCGAAGCTCTGCCATGATCAGGTTGCCGATGACCTTGCTCGGCACTTCCCGATCGAACGCCTCAAGGCACTGCCGCTCGACCCGGTCCGCGACCTGATCGAGTTGTTCCTCGCTGACCGGACGTTTCTCACAGGCTTTGCGCAGGCCGGCGAGCAGTTTGGCGCGGTCGAACTCGACCCGTTCGCCGTCCTTCTTGACGACCCGCATCGGCGCGCTCTCGGCGCGTTCGTAGGTCGTGTAGCGACGGTCGCAGTCGATGCATTGCCGACGTCGCCGGATCGCAAACCCGTCCGCGCTGGCGCGGGAGTCGATGACCCGGTCGTTGTCGGCCTTGCAGTACGGACAGCGCATGAACCCCTCGAGACCAGGACCGACGACCGCCCTAGGACGTCGGGCCCTACCTATCGGTAGCAGAGGGCGGGACGTTAGCCCCACGACATCTTGTGTGTCAAAGAATGGTTCGGACGTTTCCCGACGTCCGCGCGGTCACTTGCCGAGGCAGAAGCGCGCGAAGATCCGATCGAGGATCGCCTCCGGATCGGCGTCGTGCGCAACGTCGACGACCGCGTCGAGTGCGGCCCGCGCCTCGCGAAGTTCCATCGCCGCGATCTCGTCCGCGGGTGCGTCGAGCGAGCGCCGAAGCGGATCGAATGCGGCCGCGATCGCCGCGCGAACCGGTTCGAGCACCGCACGCGCGCCGGCGTTGCCGCGCTGGGCGAGGAACGCGCGCAGCGCCGGGAGGCCGTCACCAGTCGGGTTGCTGACGACGAACTCGGGAACGTCGCGGCCGATCGATGCGGGGGTCAGCGGCACCGGGCGGCCGTCGCACCGATCGCCATGCGTGCGCACGACGGCCAGCACGTCGCCGTCGACGGTGATCGGCTGCCGATGCCGCGCGTCGACGACGAGCAGCCGCCCCGCCGCGCGCGTGCCGAGGCGGTCGCGCGACGCGCGCGCCTGCGCGTCGACACGTTCGTCGTCGGCATCGGCGAATGCGCCGCTGCGATCGCCGGGACCGTCGAGCAGGACGATCCCGTCGCCGACGTCGACGGCGAGCACGTCGCGCGTCGTGCCGGGAGCGGCGTCGACCAGCGCGACGGTCCGACCCGCGAGGGCATTGCACAGCGACGACTTGCCGGCGCTCGCCGGCCCGACCAGCAGCAGCGCGCCGCCGTCGCGGATCGCCGGCAGCGCCGCGAGCCAGGCCTGCATCCGCGTCGCGAGGTCGTCGATCGTCGGCGCCCACATCTCCCGGTCGACCGCGCCGGTCTCGTCGCTCGTGAAGTCGAGCCCGGACTCCAACAGCGCGCCGACGTCGAGCAGCCGATCGCGCCACGCCGCGACCGCCGCCGTCAGCCCGCCGGCGCGCCATGCGAACGCGGTGCGTCGTTCGGCGTCGTTCGCGGCGTGCAGCAACAGCAGCAGCGACTCGACGTCGTCGCGCCCCATGCGGCCGTTTCGGAACGCGCGCCGCGTGAACTCCCCGGGCAGCGCCGCTCTCGCGCCGAGCGACGCGGCGGTGGCGGCCACCGTCGTCAACAGCAGCGGCGAGCCCGGCAGATGCAGTTCGACGACGTCCTCGCCGGTGAACGAACCGGGACCCGGCATCGTCAGGACCAGCGCAGGCACGGCGTACCCGAGCACGTCGATCGCGGCTTCGAACGCGGCGCGACGCGGCGGTGCGGGTGGCGCGCGTCGCGCGGTCGGCGCGACGCGTTGCTCGTGCGCGACGAGCAACCCCGTCAGCGTCGCGAACGCGTCCGGACCCGAGATCCGCAGCAGCCCGCGCGCCGCCGGCCCCGGCGCGGACGCGATGGCGCAGATCGTGTCGTCGAGCACGTTCGACCTCTCGGTGCGCCGACTCGCGCGGCGCGTGTTCTCCTCTCAGAACTGCTCAGAACTGCGGGGCCATCGGCATCGCAGTCCCGGTCTCCGGCATCGGCCCGAGGATCCGCTTGACGACGCGCTGCTCGACGAGGCCGAACAAGCTCGACGTGATCATGTAGACCATCAAGCCCGACGCGTAGTTGTAGAGCATCACGCCGATCATCAGCGGCATCCAACGCATCATCTTCATGATCGAGCGTTGCTGCGGATCGGTCGGCAACGGGGTGCCGGCCTGCAACCACAGCCACAAGACGACCATGACGATCGGCAGCACGTTGAAGTACGGCAGCCAAGTCCAGCCGAGTTCGAACAACTGATCCGGGCGGCTGAGATCCGTCACCCATCCGAGGAACGGTTGGTGACGCAGTTCGTACGCGACGCGCAGGGCCGAGAAGAGCCCGAGGAACACCGGGATCGTGATGAACATCGGCAAGCACCCGCCGAGCGGCGGGAAGATCTTGTGCTGCCGCTGGAACTCCATCATCGCCTGCTGCTTCGCCTTCGGATCGTTCGCGTACTTCGCGTTGATCGCGTCGAGCTGCGGCTTCAGTTGGCCCATCTTGACGCCGAACGCGCGCATCGACTTCTGCATCCGGAAGTTGATCGGGACAAGCGCACCGCGGACCAGCAGCGTCAGCAGCACGATCGCGAAGCCCCAGCTCCCGACGATGTCGTGCAGCCCGCGCAACAACCACAGCAGCAGCCGCGCCATCGGCCGCGCGCCCGGCAGGTCGCAGAAGCAGGCCGGCGTCAGATCGCTGTCCATGATCGCCTCGAAGCGACCGTAGTCCTGCGGGTGCTCGTCGAACACGCGCGGCGTCTTCGGACCGATGTACTGCCGCAGTGCGATCGTCCGCGTCTCGCCGTGCTTCGGCACCGTCCACTGCAGGTGGTGACGCAACACCGGCACCGAATGCAGGCCGACGTCGCCGTACGGCCGCGCCTCCGGCCACAGTTCGAAGTCGACGAGTCGTTGCGCGTCGCGGCTGTCGGCGTCGGCGGCATAGAGGAACGCGCCGAAGAACCGATTCGTGACGCCGGCGAAGTCGATCGCGGTCCCGCTCGGCGGCGCGACCAGATCGGCCTTCCCGCCGGGCAACGGCGAGCCACCGACGTGCACGACCGTCGGCACCCGTGTGCCGTCGGCGTCGACGGTCACGGCGATCGCGACGGCCGGATTGCCGAGCACGTGATCGGCGCGCGGATTCGACAGCGCGAGTCCGGTCAGCAGCAGCCGCTGCTCGGCGCCATCGGGTCCCGGCCGATCGGCCAGCGACTCCATCGTCAGATCGATCTCGAGGTCGCGCCGCAGCGGCTGCTTGCGGAACGTCTTGCCGAGCCGCAGTCCCTGCGAGGCGAGGATCGAGAACTTGACGCTGCCGTCCGCGAGGACCTCGGCATCCCACAGGTCTTCGTGGATGCGCACACCGCCGAAGGCCGCCCCGGCGCGCTCCTCACGCAGCACGAGCATGCGCCACCCGAGCACCGGCGGATTGCCGTCGCGCACGAGTTCGACTTCGCCGGCGACCTTGTACGGATCGACCGGCACCTTGCCGTCGACCGGGCGATTCGTCGCCTCCGACGCATGGTCGAGCAACTCGATCCAGTGCACGGACGCGCCGTGACGGTCGAAGCGGATGCGCATCGAGCCCGGCTCGCCGGGCGTTCCGAAGTCGCGCGTGAACGTCGTCGCTTCGATGCGACCCTGACCGTGCAGAGCGGCCGCGAACAGCAGGGCCGCCGACAAGAACCGTGTGCTCATGTACCTCGTTGTCTGGCAGCGCTCGCGAGCGGCGTCATCGGCCCTGGGCCAAGCGTTCGGCCAGGTAGTCCGGGAGCTCGGGAATCGCGCGGATCTTCCGCATCGTCGCTTCGAAGTCGTAGGCGACCCGGTGGAAGTGCACGGCCTCGCCGTCGAACGTCGCGAACGACGCGCGCGTGTCGCCGTCGCGCGGCTGACCGACCGATCCGATGTTGACCAGGGCACGGCCGGCCTCGAGCCGGAACGTGCCGCCGATCTCGTCGGGGTGCCGATAGCCGCCGCCCTCCGGGTAGACCCCCGGAACGTGGCTGTGGCCGACGAAGCAGACCTGCGCATCCCCCATTCGTGCGAAGCAGTCGTTCATCTTCGCCGCGTCGGTGCCGTCGCGCGGGACGATGTACTCGCGGACCGGGTCGCGCGGCGAACCGTGGACCAGCAGCGCGTTGCCCTCGACGACCGACTCCTTCATCGCGCCGAGGTAGTTCCACATCCGCATGTTCTCGTCGCGCGGGCGGTCGCGGCGATTCAACTGATCCCGCGTCCAGTCGATGGCGGCGCGCGCGCGCGGGTTGAAGTCAGACGCGTAGTACATCGCGCCGTGCTCGTGGTTGCCGAGCAGCGAGTACTCGCACAGGTCCATGACCTGCAGCAGGGTCTCGCGCGGCTCGGGGCCGTAGCCGATGACGTCTCCGAGGCAGACGAATCGCGTCGCGCCGACGCGTCGCGCCTCCGCGATCACGGCCGTCAACGCCTCGGTGTTGCTGTGGATGTCGGAGACGAACGCGA
>JAEYTU010000636.1 GCA_023433825.1 Planctomycetota bacterium | reverse complement strand
TGCACGCCGGCGGGCGCGTCGACACCGCGGCGAGCGTCGTGCTGACGGCGCTGCACGGCGTCCCGCGGTTCCTCGTCGCGACGTTGCTGGTGCTGTTCGTGGCAGGGGGTCTCGGGCCGGCGTGGTTCCCGACCGGCGGGCTGTCGTCGGTCGCCGCGAACGACGCGTCGACGTGGACTCGGTTCGCCGACTTCGCGCATCACCTCGTGCTGCCGGTCGTGACGCTGGCGCTCGGGCCGTTCGTCGTGCTGGTGCGCTTCCTGCGCGACGGGGTGGCGGCGGCGCGCGGGAGCGACTTCGTGCTGCAACTGCGTGCGCTCGGGATGTCGGAGACGTTCGTCCGGCGCGCGGCGGTGCGGAACGGCGCCGTCGGCGTCGTGACGGTTCTCGGGGCTGCGATCCCGGGTCTCGTCGCCGGCTCGGTCGTCGTCGAGACCGTGTTCGCCGTGCCGGGGCTCGGGCGAATGTTGTTCCTCGCGATCCTCGAACGCGACCACCCGACCGTGCTCGCGCTGACCGTGATCGGCGCGGTCGCGACGAGCGTCGGGTTTCTCGTCGCGGACCTTCTGCAGGCGGCACTCGATCCGCGGGTGGCGCGATGAAGCGGGTCGCGTGCTGGTTCCTCGTCGTCGTCGCCGTTCTCGGCCTGTTCGCGCCGGTGATCGGCAACGACCTGCCGCTGATCGCCGTCGTCGACGGCGCGGTCGTGTCGCCGGCGCTCGGCGAAGTGCTGCGCACGCCGCTGCCGCCGCCCGACCGCGACGGCGTGCCGTCGGCGTCGTGGAAGCAGTGGTGGGCGCTGCTGCCGGAGGCGTCGGCCGACTGGGCGGTGATGCCGCTGTGGCCGTACGGACCGAACGAGACCGGACTCGGCCCGTCGCTCGATGGGCCGAGCTTGGTGCATCCGTTCGGACTCGACGACGGCGGGCGCGACGTCCTCGCGCGCGTGCTGCACGCGCTGCAACTGTCGCTGTGGGTCGGGCTCGGGACGGCGGTGCTCGCGCTGCTGCTCGGCGTGCCGCTCGGCGCGCTCGCCGGAATGGCGCCGCGCGTCGACCCGTTCGTGCGTGTCGCGCTGGAGATGGTCGCCGCGGTGCCGGCGTTGTTGCTGGCGTTCGCGGCGACGGCGCTGCTCGGTGCCTCGGCGGCAACGTTGGTCCTCGTGCTCGGCGTGCTGTCGGCCGTCGGCGTCGCGCGCGTCGTGCGTGCGCAGGCGCGATCGATCGTCGCCGCGCCGTTCGTCGCCGCGGCACGCGGGCTCGGGATCGGTCCGATCGCGCTGTTTCTGCGTCACGTCTGGCCGTCGCTGCGCGGTCCGGCGGCGATCGCGGCCGTGCTCGCCGCCGCCGGCGCCGTCGTCGTCGAGGCGACGCTGTCGTTCCTCGGTCTCGGCGTTGGCCTGCAGACGCCGTCGCTCGGCGCGATGGTGGCCGACGGTCGCCAGCACGCAGCCGCCGGAGTCTGGCATGTCTGGGCCGTGCCCGGCGCGGTCGTCGTCGCCATCGTCGTCGCATTGCATGCGGCCGCGGACCGGGCGACCGGCGGCGAGACGTCGCCGCGCTGACAGCCCGTCGAAGAACTCGCGAGGCTCGGAGTCGCGCGATTCTCGATGCAACGGCCCCCGCGAGAACGCAGGCGAATGGGCGGATTCGGCGAGGCTTTCGCGGGCGGCGTTGCGCGAGAGTCGCACGGCTGCGTGGCGCGCCAGTGATTCAACGGGCTGTCAACGCCCGGTCCCGCGCCGGATCCACTCGGCGAGATCGCGCCACTCCTTGGACTGCGCGCCCTCGGGCCAGCGAACGCCGCCTTGATGCGTCAGCGTTCCGGCCGGTGCGCCGCGCAGGAACTCACGCGACTCGGCGAGCGGCTTCTGCAGCAACAGGCTGCGGTCGGGGTGGTCGAGGTCGACGACGCGCAGGACCGATTCGAACGCGATCCGCGCCTCCTCGACCGTGTACCCGTCGTCGCCGGACGGCTCTGGCAGGTACAGGATGTTGTGCGTCGAGTGGCACTCCCAGCACGTGTCGCCGTCGGGGCCCTTCGCCAAGAACAGCGGAACGATCCGCTCGCGGAACGTCGGGAAGTCGAGCAGGCCGACGTTGTCCATCTTCGCGCCGTTCAGGAAGCGTCGGAGCACGGCGAAGTCGGGATCCGTCGGCCCCGACCACGCGACGCCGCCGCCGTGACTCGTGCCGTGCAGCGCGCCGATCGCCGGATCCGGGTTCAGCGGCTTGCGCAGCAACAGGCTCGCGTCGGGGTCGGCCGCGTTCGCCAGCGCGACGACCGCGTTGTAGTTGCGGATCAACTCGTGCTCGGTGAACGCCTCGTCGGACGCCGCGACGAGCCGGAACGTCCCGACGTCGGCGCGCGACCCGTCGTGACACGACACGCACGAAACCTGCTGGATGCCGGTCGGACGCGTCAACACCGGATTGACGAACGCCGTGAAGAACGAGAAGTCGAGCGTGCTCTCGGCGCGGTCGACCGCGCGCCCGATCCCCGGCAGCGTCGTCGGATCGATCCCGAGCGCCGCGGCGCAGAGCTTGCGGACCTCGGCGTCCCGCGTCTTCAGCCCGATCTCCAAACCTTCGCGAACGACGGCGTCGTCGGGCATGGCTGCGTGCAACGCGACGAGATCCTCGGCGGCCTTGCGCCGCAGTGACGGCCGGCGCGACTGCACGAGCCGTTGCAGGTGCGCGCCGCGCTCGGCGTCGGGCAGCAGGTCGCGACGCGGACGCAACCAGTCGAATGCACGCTCCGCGACCTCGGGATCGCGCCCGGCCAGAGCGGCGAGTGCGAAGGCGCGCGCGCGCGCCGGGTCGGTGAACGGTCCCTTCGTCTGCGCCGCGAACGCCGTGAACGCGAGCGCGCGAACGACGACGTCCTCGTCTCCGAGCGACGCGCGCAGCGCATCGGCCGCGGCGACGTCGTCGGCGATCAGCCACGCGAGGTTCTCGTGGCAGAGCCGGCGAACGGCGACGTCGTCGTCGCGTGCGAGCGCGCGAACGGCAGCACCGACGCGCGTGTCCCGCAGGCGCTCGTCGCGCTTGATCCACGCGAGTGCTCCGCGCCGAGCCTCGGGCGCCGGGTGCGCGAGCAACGCCACGATCTCGTCGACCAGTGCGTCCGACGCCGGGCCTTCGGCTGGATGCAGCGTCTGCAGCGTCGCGGCTGCGATCTCGCGCAGCTTCACGTCGTCGTCTTCCAACGCCGACGCAACGGCCACGACGAGTGCGTCGTCGGCGGCGCGCAGCAGTGCGCGCGCCGCGAACAGCGCCGCTTCGCGCAGCGGCGCGCCGGGGCGCAGTTCGCGCAGCAGTCCGGGCACGAGCGTGCGCGCCGCCGTCACGTCGTAGAACTGGACGTCGTCGATGTCGTTGCCGTTGACGACGCCGCGACTCGTCCGCCAGCCGATCGCACGCAAGACCGCACCGCGCCGCGCGACGTCGTCTCCGGAGAGTGCGTCTCCGGAGAGCGCGTCGGCGAGCTGCGTCGCGAGTGCGCGTTCGACGCTCACCTCGCGGTCGGCCTTCGCTCGTTCCCGCGCCGCGTCGGTGCCGAGGACGCGCAGCCAGTTCGCGTAGAACTCGAGCGTGTTCTCGTCGAGGACGTCGTGCAGCGCCTTCTCGACGGCACCGCGCACCCAGTCGACCGACTCGGCGCGGCTGCGGTCGAGCAGCCGCGCGACGATCCGGCCGCGCACGTTGGGCTCGATCCGGCGATACCACCACCGCGACAGACTCTGCGTCGCTTGCAGGCGCACGACCGGATCGGCGTCGCCGGCGAGGTCGAGGCACGCGTCGAGGAAGCGGTCCTCGCGATCCATGTGGAAGAAGTGGTACCGGAAGATCCGCGACGCGGCGCGGCGGACGGAGACGTCGTCGGACTGCAGCGCGTCGGCGATCGCATCGCGACCGACGCCGACGTTGCCGAACTGGCGCAACGCCCACGCCGCGACGCGCGCGACCTGCTTCGACTCGTCGCCGAGGGCTGCGACCAACGGCGCGACGAGCGGCGGCAACGGCGTCGTGTCGGCGCGGTTCCATGCGATCCGACCGAGCGCCGTCGCGCCCATCTGCCGAACCTGCGGCAGCGGCGAACGCAGCGCGGCGAGCACGACCGGCACCGTTGTGCTGTCCTCGATGTCGAACACGCGATCGAGCCACGCGAGCAATCGCGGAACGTCGTCCCCGTTCGGCGGGGGGCCGAGCGGCGTGCGGCGCGCCATCTCCGGCAACTCGGGGAACAGCTCGGAGAACAGGATCGCGACCCACTTCGTCTCGAGGTACGGCGTCTTGAACAGCTCGCCGACCGGATCGACGAATCCGCCGTACTCCTGCTGCTTGCCGAGCAACCGCGTCACGGCATTCCGCACGATCTCGTCGTCGGCGGGGACGCCCGCCTTGACGAGCGCGTAGGTCGCCGCCGCCGTGAAGAACAACGACGACGGCAGCTCCGGCCGCGCGAGTGCGTCGAGTGCCGCACCGTCGTTGATGTGCAGGTTCGTCATGTACTCGCCGGTCACGAAGCCGCCGTCGTGATGGACGCGCGCCTTGATGCGCGCGACGTTCGCTGCGATCTCGTCACGGAACCGGACCGGGTCCATCTCGGCGTAGCCGATCGTCTGCTCGACGACGTCTTCGAGGTCCTTGATGCGCGCCGTCGGCAGCAGCGTCTTCATCCGCTCGGACCATTGCGCGAAGTCCGAACCGATCTCGGAGTCGGCTTCGCGCTGCGCGATCGTGTGGAACAGCCGCCACGTGTCGGTCGCGACGCGTGCGTCGGAGATCGGACGATTGCCGTCGAACTCGGCGTTGCCGCCTTCGCTCTTGTCGCCGCGCGTCGGCAGCGTGTCGCGACCGCCGTAGACGAGCTTGCCGAAGCCCGCCGTCCGCCGGACGAGGTCGGTCGGTCGTCCCGAGATTCGCTCCTCGAACCACGCGAGCATGTTGCCGACGCGGCCGATCCCGGTCTGCGGCGCGAGGTCGAAGCGCGCCCACGTGACGTCCTCGCCGTGTCCGTAGAACGGCACCGGAACGTCGTAGAGGCGGTCGACGAGGTACTGGAACTGCGGCTTGCGATCGACGCGGTAGCCGCGCGCCGCCGCGTGCAGGTTCGCGATCATCGGGTAGTGGCCCGGATGGCACGCGAAGCAGCGCTGCGTCTCCTCGGAGTTCGTCTGCACGCGCGTCCGCACGGCGCCGTTGCGTGGCACGTTCGAGAAGAACGAGTCGCCGGCCTTGATCGAGTAGTCGAGCGCCACGCGCGTCGCTTGCCGCGGATCGTCGAACGGCGGGATCGGGTGCAGCGTCGTGCGCAGCGCGTAGACCGGATGGTTCGCCTTGACGCGCAGCCAGTAGCGGCCTTCGGCGACGACGCGCGTGATCATCTTGAACCCGACGAGGTCGTCGTCCTGGTTGTCGTGACGCACCTCGGTCGGATCCTTGCCGCGGCGATACGGGACGAGCCGCCCGTCGGCATCCTTGTGGTGGATCTCGATCGAGCACGGGACGTCGCGATCGCGCAGGTCGAGTTCGAAGAACACGAGCTTCGGCGGACCTTCGTGCGTGAACGTGAACCAGTCGAACCCGGTGCGGCCTTCGTCGCGGTGGTCGAGGTACTCGACGTCGTCACCGCCGCCGAACACGGTCGTGCCGAGGCGCAGTTCGTCGGCGCGCTGCCAGTCGTCGTTCGGCTCGGTCTCGAGTGCGAACGTGCCCGACGCACCGGTCGCGACCTCGTGGATCGTGATGCGACACCGCAGCGGACTCGCGAACGTCCCGACATCGGCCGGCGGGAGCGGGGGTGGCGGCACGGCCACCATGCGCGGCAGCTCGCCGTCGACGGTCGCGGACGCACCCGCGCGGGCGAAGTCGGCCGGCGTGCGCGCGAGCAGGACTTGGTCGAACCACGCTCGCTCGCCGTCGAGTGCGGCGAACGCGATGCCGGTCAGCGTGAACGCACCGCCCTCGGCGAACAGGTCGCGCGTGACGACCGTCCATTCGTCCGGACGTGTCTCGCCGACCGTCGTCGCCGCGAATGGCGCCGCCGTCGCGCCGGCGTAGTAGCGCAGCTTCGGATCGGTCAGCGGTCGGAACGTGCCTTCGTCGGCGAGCTGCAGCGCGATGCCGGAGCCGCCCTGCTTGCGCCATGCGAACCGCAGCCACCGGTACTGCCCGGGACCTGGGTTCTCGACGATCTCGTGGCGCCACCCCGGCACGATGCCGGCGGCCTTCATCATCGGTGTGACGGTCAGCGCGTGGCGGCCGGCGAATGCGCCGGTGTCGCTCAGTTGCACGACGGCGTCACCCTCGGTCAGCGACTCCAGCAGCGTCGCGTCGTCGTCGAACAGCGTCGCGAGATCGCGCCGTCCGTCGCGCTCGCGCGCCTGCGGGCGATCCGCGATGCGCGCCATCGGCGGACGGACGAACGTCGAGAGACGCTGCAGACGCAACGTCGACGCGCCGGCCGCGCGCGGGCGGTAGAGGAACGCGAGGTCCGGGTCGCCGACGTTCAGCTCCTTGCCGGTTGCCGCGCCGCTCGGGTCGAGCAGTTGCGCGCGCAGTGCCCCGCCTTCGAGCGCCCGGCCACCGAGCGCGTCGATGTCGGGAACGCGGATCGTGACCGAGTAGACGCGGTCGTCACGCAGCATCGGCAACGCGACGCCGATGGCCGTGCCGTCGTCGAGGACGCGTTCGGCGGCGTAGACGGGTTCTTCGTCAGCCGTGTGCACCCGCTGCGCGGCGGCGCCAGGAGACGGCGTCGGCGCGTCGGACGGGGGGCGAAGCCACGCCGCGACGGCGATCGCGAGCGGCGGGAGGGCGAGCAGGATGCGGAGTCTTCGGTGCGCCACGCGGGAGGGGTTCCACGGGTCGGTGAAAGGGCCGCGCATGGTAGCGACGAACGCACGCGCGCGGGGCCACGCATTCAGCGGGGTGCGTGCCTCGGTGCTGACGCTTGCGTGAGGGCACGACTCCACCGTTCGAGCTTCGCGTCGAACGACATCGCGGCGAACGCCGGACTCGTCGACGGCAGCGCGTGGATCGTCGGCGATCGGATCGCCGCGGCGGTCAACTGCGGCGCGACGAGCTTCGCGAACAGCGTCGCGGCCTTCGTCCCGTTCAGGCAGACGACGCGCAGTGTCGGCGTCGACGCGAGCAGCGCGGCGATCGCGTTCGGCTGGACGTCGCGCATCGTCGCGTCGGCGCTCGCCTCCCGCGTGCAGATCGCCGCGACGTCCCACAACGCGATCCCGTGCGCCGAAAGCAGCGTCGTGCGCTCGGTGTACGGCGTTCGCGGATCGGCGCCGAGGATCGCGCAGACGATCGGCCAGAAGGCGTTTCGCGGATGCGCGTAGTACTGCTGCGCTGCGAGCGACGCGGCGCCCGGCATCGAGCCGAGGACGAGCGTGTGGGGTCGCGTGCCGACGATCGGCGCGAGCGAACGAACCGGCAGCGGCCGCGACTTCACAATCGTTCGGTCGCGAGCCGCTTCAACGTCGACACCTCGCGCGCTTCCAGCGGGCGGTCGCGCGTCGGGTCGTACGGTGGCAGTTCGAGCGTCAGGATCCGCTGCAGTGCGTAGGCGGCGGCGTGGCGCGCGTGCGCCGGACGGCCGGTCCGCGCCAAGTACTCGGCGAGGAACTCGGCGACGCGGCGGTCGCGCGTCAGCGCGAGTGCGCGGACGAGGTCGTCGTCGCTCGGAACGCGTTCGAGGCCTTCCTGGATGCCGGCGACGTCGAGTCGGCGCACCAGATCGCGCGAGAACGTCGTCACGGTGCTGCGCCGGCGATCGACGAACTCGTAGACCTCGTCGAGGTCCTTTCGGTACGAGCCGCCGAACGCGAGATCGAGCACCTGCAGCAGCACGGCGCCGGCGTCGTCGAACGACTGGCTGATGCCGCGACCTTCGGCGCTCAGCATCGAGAACGCGCGCGCCGTCGCGCGTGCCTGCTCGCGTCCACCCGCCGGCGTCAGGATCGTGTGCAACACCGAGCGACCGTCGTTCGCGAATCGGCGGACGACGTCGCGCAGCTTCTGCAGCGAGTGCTCGTGCGGCGGCGCGTCGCCGACGAGGACGACGATGCGCTGCACCTTCTGCCGGTACTCGAGGGCGAACGCCGCCTGCAATGCCTCGAGAACCGCCTCCTCGGTGTCACCGCCGCCGCCGGCGCGCACCGTGTGGACGAAGTTGACCGCGCGATAGATGTCGGACCCGAGCGGGAGCGTTCGGACGACGTATTCCTCGCCGCGGCCGTGATCGCGATACGTGACGATCCCGATCCGCGCTTCGGGGACGAGCACGCCGAGCACCTGCACCATCCGCTCGATCCGCGACTTCGCGTCCTCGATCACGCTCTGCATCGAACTCGTGCTGTCGAACACGAACACGACGTCGAGCCCCGACGCGCGCAGTTCGCGGACGCGCTGGCGGAACGCACCGCCGCCGAGTCCGAGCCGATCGCCGCCGCGCCCGACGCCGTCGCCATCGCCGCGGTCGCCGGTCGCGATCTTCGTGAACATCGAGGATCGGTCGATGCCGAGCCCGATGCGGTCCTTGGGTGCACGTTCGCCGGGATCCGAGTCGCCGGCGCCGGCGGCGACGTCGTCGCGATCGGAGGGTTCTTCGACGACCGGCAGTTGTTCGAGCGGTTCGGCCGGGCTGTCGATCGGGACGTCGGGCCGCGGCAGGTCGAAGCGCTCCTGCAAGCCGCGCACGGCGTGCAGCTCGGCGACCGACGCCGCCGGTTCGATCCGCGGCGTCGGCAGCAGGATCCACAGCAGCAGGACGATCGCGAGGTGGATCGCCAGCGAGAGCGCGAACCACGGCGCTCGGCGCATCTCGGCGGCCAGGTACTCGTGGAACGTCGCGTCGCCCGCGCGCCACACCTCGGCGGCCTTCCGCTTCTCCGGCGCGCCACCGCGGTACGGGACGAGCCGCAGCTCGATCGCGCCGACACGGATCCGGTCGTGGCGCTCGAGGACCAGCGAGTCGACGGCGCGGCCGTTCACGAACGTCGGATGCGCGGGGTCCAGGTTCTCGATCTGGACGATGCCGCGCTTCAACGAGATCCAGGCGTGCCGCGGCGCGACGCTGCCGTGTTCGAGCCGGAGCTCGTTCTCCTCGCCGCTGCCGATCCGGTAGATGCGCCCTTCGACGAGCGGGAACGTCGCCTCCCCAGCCTGCAATGCGACCGGGCCACGCGACGAATCCGCTCGCGGTGTGCTCAGCGGATCTCCTCGCGGAACGGCGCGAGTGCACGTTCGAGCTGCGCGCGGTTCGCGTCCGCGAGCGGGCACAGCGGTGCGCGCAGTTCGGGCAGGATCCAACCGACGTGCGCCATCGCCGCTTTGACCGGAGCCGGGTTGGTCTCGACGAACAGCATCTTCATCAGCGGGTGGAGTCGATCGTGCTCGGCGCGCGCGCGCGCGAGGTCGCCGGCGGCGGCGGCGTGGACGAGGCGGGTCATCGCTCCGGGCATCAGGTTGCTGAGGACCGAGATCACCCCTGTGGCGCCGAGAGCCATCATCGGCAGCGCCAGCGCGTCGTCGCCGGCCAGCACGGCGAGGTCGGTCGTCGCGCGGATGCGGGTCACGTTCTCGACGTTGCCGGTCGCCTCCTTGATGGCGCGGATTCGCGGGTGTGCTGCCAGCCGCGCGATCGTTTCGAGACTCAGCTCGACGCCGCAACGGGACGGGATGTTGTAGAGGACGATCGGGACGTCGGACGCGTCGGCGATCGCGAGGAAGTGCTGCACGAGGCCGGCCTGCGACGGGCGGTTGTAGTACGGGTTCACGCTCAGCACGGCGGCCGCTCCGGCGGCAGCGGCGGCCTTCGTCAGCCGAATGGCCTCGGCCGTCGAGTTGCTGCCGGCGCCGGCGATGACCGGCACGCGGCCGTTCGCGGCTTCGACGGTCAGTGCGACGACGGCGTCGTGTTCGTCGTGGGTCAGCGTCGGCGACTCACCGGTCGTTCCGCACGGAACGAGCGCCGAGACACCGCCTTCGATCACGCGGTCGACGCTCGTCTTCAGCGCAGCCGCGTCGAGCGCGCCGTTGCGGAAGGGTGTGACGAGGGCCACGATGTTGCCCGCGAACATGTTGCTCATGCCTGTCCTCTGCCATCTCTCGCGCGAGGGCCCCGTGACGCCGACCGTTGGCGCCGCGCTCCCGCACGAGGCGGCGAAGTCTAGCGAGGATCGGTCGGGTCAGGGCCGCGCGTCGGACGCGGTGGCGGGCATGGCCGCGGCGGCGGCCGCGGGCGCGGTCGCAGCAACACGCGCGAGTCTGCGCAGTGGAGGGATCGAATGTCGTTACGGGTGATCGGCGGCGAGTTCCGCGGGCGTGTGCTGCAGTCGGTCCGTGGCTTCGGCACGCGACCGCTGCTCGGTCAGGTGCGCGAGTCGGTGTTCAACATCCTCGCGGCCGACATCGACGGCGCGGAGGTGTGGGACCTCTTTGCCGGCACCGGAGCGAACGGGATCGAGGCGCTGTCGCGCGGTGCGCGGCGTGTGCTGTTCGTCGAAAAGCAGAACCAAGCGCTGTCGGTGCTGCGCGCGAACCTCGGGTTGCTCGGCGAAGCCGTCGAAGGTCGCTGGCACGCGCTGCGCACCGACGCGTGGGCGCCGCCGACGATGACGCCCGAGGGTGAAGCCGACGAAGTGCGCCCCGACGTCGTGTTCTTCGACCCGCCGTACCCGCAGGTCGCCGAGGATCCGGTGCGCGCCGCGTACCTCGCGCGCCAGTTGGTCGACCGCTTGGCGCCGGGCGGCGTCCTCGCGTTCCACTTCCGCGACGGTCAGCTCGACGAAGACGACTTCGACAGCGAGCTGCAGATCGACCTGCGCCGCTGGGGGTCGACGGCGTTCGCCTTCCTTCGCGCCAGCCGCACCGATCCGGTGCCGGCGCTGGAGGATCGGGACGTCGACATGAGCGACGTGCCCTGATCGGCTGTGACAGAACGCGACGACTGCGACGAACGGCATCCGCAGCCGACCGCGAGAGTTCGTTTCACGAACTCTGAGAGGCTGTGAAAGAAACCAGCCTACAGCCCCTCAGGATCATGCTGTTGCGGTCGGCCAACGCGACGGATGCGACATGACGCATCCGTAGCCGACCGCGAGAGTTCGTTTCACGAACTCTGCGTGCCGGGCGTCAGAAGCTCAGCGTCAGCGACAGCCCGTTCGTGAAGCCGTAGTCGAACTGCGAGCCGCCGAGCGTCGCGAAGGCCTGCAGGTAGACGGTGCCGAAGCTGACGGTCGCCGGGATCGGCAGCGGGATGTTCGTCGTCACGGCCTGCGCCGGGATGACGACCGTGATCGGCGCCGTCTGCAGGCCGATCCACAGCGGACATCCGGCGAACTCGACCGTGCCGTTCCCCTGGAACGGGCTCATCAGCAGCGCGAGCGTCTGGTTCGCCGTCGTGTTGGTGATCCGCAGCGCGAAGTCGCGATTGCCGACCGCCGGGATCGACTGCGCGCCGAGTTGCTGCGCGTTGACGGCGCCGCGGTTGCACGACGACCCGTACGTCTCGACGGCGGCCGGCGTGTGGTTGTGCGCGCCCGGGGTCGGTCGCGAGCACCGGTAGAACGCCGACGCCTGCGTCGGTTCACCCGAGGCGGCGTAGTTGATCGCGAGGCTGTCCTTGTTGTTCGGGTCCTGGCTCGGCGCCGGGACGACCTGGCCGGCAATCCACTTGCCGCCTTGGATCGCGACCGACTCGCGCGGCAATCCGCTGACACCCCAAGAGACCCAATCCCGGACCAGCGCCGGGTTGTTCATGTCGAGGTTCGCCTGTGACGCGATCAGGCCGATCGCTCCGGCGCCCTTCTGCAGCGGCTCGGAGCCGTAGCCGAACAGGAAGTTGAACACCGACGTACCGGTGTAGACGTCGGTCGGTGTGACCGACGGCGTCTGGAACGCGCGCCAATGCACACGCAAGAACGCGCCCGAGTTGATCTCGACGCCGGTCGGGAATCCGAACCAGTAGTTGCCCGGCATGCCCGGGCTGCCGGTCGCGACGTAGAGCGACCAAGCCGAGAGGTCGACCTTCGTCGTGCCGAGGTTGACGAGCTCGATCCACTGCGTGTCGCTCGCCGTCTGCGGCGTGATGTTGATCTCGCTGATGACGACCTGTGCCGGGGTCGAGACGGCCGCCAGCAGGAGGGCGGTGGACAGCAGGGTGGCTTGGGTCTTCATGCGGGGTCGGGGTCGTCTTCGGGTCGGCCGAGTCCGGCGGGTCGGGGCGGGACGGAGCGGAAAGGCGCCGAAGGATAGCACCGGTCCTGCGGCTGCGAAGCGCGTGTCCGGGCCGTCGGCGGGGCGCGCCGGGTCAAGCCGACCCCGGTCGCACTCCGATAGACGGTCGGAACGGGGGTTCGCGCTCGCGCGGGCTTCCCGGCCGCAACCGAGACGTGCCACCCGGATGGACCAGAACGACGACCGTGTGGACCAGATCGTCCACGACCTGCTGGATCGTCCGCTGTCGAAGAGGCAGCGGGTCGCGCTCCTGCGGGAGCTGGTTCGGAAGGGGGATCAGGTGCCTGACGAACTGCTGCAGCACGCGCTTCGGAAGCTGATGGAACGACTCACGGAATGACGAGGAAGGAACCCATGAAGACCGCCTTTTGCGCCGGCTTGGCTTTGACGCTGCTGGCTCCTGCAGCTCCCTGCATCGGCGGCGACGAAGCCGTCGTCGTCCGCACCACGCTCACCGATCTCCGCAGCGCTCCCGACGCCTTCCGCGCCGTGCGCGTGAGCTTCGTCGTCCAGTTCGTCGGGATCGGCGACCTGAGCAATCCGTTCTTCACGCAGTTCGTGCCGAGCCAGTTCGCGAACTTCCACGTCTGGGCAGACGAACAGCCGATCTGGCGCCGCGAGTCCTACAAGGACGTCTTCGGCCAGCTGTTCCTCGCGAAGAACAACGCGCAGCTCGAGCAGCTCTATTCGCTGCGGCTGTACCAGCGGCTCCGCGTCGAAGGGATCGTTCGCGACGTGTTCCAAGGCACGCCGTGGATCGAAGTCACGGGGTTCGAGCGCGTCGCCGGCCAGGTCAACACGCCGGGTCTCGCGCACCTGTACCGCGGCGAGCAGTTGATGGAGAAGCGCCAGTGGCAGTCCGCGATCGCGGAGCTGTCGATGGCCGACGCGTCCGGCGTGCCGGAGACCGTCGCCGCCGCCGTCGCGCGCAACATGGCGATCTGCCACCTGCGGATCGGCGAGGCCGGCACGGCGATCGGTTACCTGAACCGCGCGTCGAGCCTGCTCGGCGACCGCGTCGACCGCGAGACCGAGCGTCTGCTCGCGACGGCGAACGCGACCCCGCAGAAGGAACTCGACCGCAGCGTCCGAGTGCAGAACGTCAAGGACCACGAGCGCCCGCTGTGGGAAGCGTTCGAGGACGCGCAAGTTCCGCCGACCGGGCTGCCCAGCAAGCCGCAGTGATCGCGTAGCGCGGCGTCCCCCCGACCGACACTTCTTCGGTCGGGGTGAAAGTTCGGCACGGCGGTCTGCGTTGGCGCGCGTTCTTGCGCTCCCGCCGACCGCACCGATGACCGGCCTCGTGACCACGCCGCAGCAGAACGACACCGGGTTGCTCCCCGGCCGCTTGCGCCTGTACCGATTCGCGGTCGGCGTCGTCATCGCCGTCCTGTTGCTGATCAAGGTCGGCGCGATGGTGACGAGCACCGGATCGGGCATGGCGTTCCCCGACTGGCCGCTGTCGAACGGGTCGTGGTGGCCGCCGGACATGCAACTCGACCAGTTGCTGGAGCACGGGCATCGCGCGATCGGCGCGTTCATCGGGCTCCTTACCGTCACGCTGGCGAGCTGGGTGTTCTTCGTCGAGCGCCGGATCTGGCTGCGGAACGTCTGCGCGTTCGCCGTCGGCCTCGTGATCGTCCAAGGGCTGATCGGCGGGACGCACGTCCTGAACAACGCGCCGTATGCGAGCGGCGTCGTGCACGGCGTCCTCGCACAGGTGTTCCTGGCGACGGTCGCGTTCATCGCATTCGCACTGTCGCCGGCGTGGCGGCCGCGCACCGACGTCGGTCGCGACCTCGCGATCAGCGCACGCAAGTGGTCGGTCCTCGCGCTGGTCTGCATCCTCGTGCAGTTGTTCCTCGGCGCCGTCGGTCGGCATTCGGGTGACACGTGGTTCGTCTGGGCGCACGTCGGGTTCGCGATCCCAACCGCGCTGTTCCTGTCGATCGCAGCCGTGCAGGCGCGCGCGCGCTTCGGCGCGGTTCCAGGATTCCCGCGGCTCTCGGCGTGGCTGATGAGCGGCGTCGGCGTGCAGATCCTGCTCGGCTTCGTCACGCTGCTGGTCCGCCGGCCGAAGGACGCGTCGAACATCGAGCACATCGGGCTCAGTCTGCTCGTGACGGTTCACGTGCTCGTCGGCGCTACGCTGATGCTGCTGACGGCACTGATGGTCTTCAAATCCTTCCGCAATCTGGCCGCGAGCCGGCCGTGAGCCGGCTTCGCGCCTACCTCGAACTCGGCAAGCTGCGACTCTCCGCGCTGGCCGTCTTCGCAGTGATCGCCGGGCTCTACCTCGGATCGCCGCAGGAGCCGGATCTGAAGGTCGTCGTCGCCGCGACGGTCGGAACGATGCTGGTCGCGATCGCCGGCAACGCGCTGAACATGTTCATCGAGCGCCGCCAGGACCGTCGGATGCGACGCACGGTTGGACGCCCGCTGCCGACCGGACGGCTGACGCCCGAGCAGGTCCTCGGATTCGGGATCGCGAACGTCGTCGTCGGGCTCGCGCTGCTGGCCGTCGAGACGAACCTGCTGGCGACGGCGATCTGCGCGACGATCTTCGTGACCTACGTCCTCGTCTACACGCCGCTGAAGCGCGTGACGACGGCGAACACGCTCGTCGGCGCGGTCCCCGGCGCGCTGCCGCCGCTCGTCGGCTACGCGGCCGGCGCCGGCCACCTCGATCGCCACGCGATGGTGCTGTTCCTGATCCTGTTCCTGTGGCAGATCCCGCACTTCCTCGCGATCGCGTGGCGGTACCGCGAGGACTACCGCGCCGGCGGGATGGTCATGCTGCCGGTCGTCGACGTCGACGGCGCGCGGACGGCGCTGCAGATGGTCGTCTACTGTCTGGCGCTCGTGATCGCGACGTTGATCGCATTCACGATCGGAGTCGCGGGACCGATCTACGCGATCGCGGCACTGGCACTCGGGATCGTGTTCCTCGCCGCGACGGTCATCGCCGCCGTGAAGCGCACCGATGCCGCGATGCGACTCTGCTTCCTGACCTCGATCGTCTACCTGCCGTTGCTGTTCGGCATCATGGTCCTCGACCGGCCGCACCCCTCATGACCGACTCCGCACCCTCCGCCGTCGTCGCCAAGGACGTCGGGTTCCGTTACGGCGAACGCGTCGCGCTCGACGGCGTGTCGTTCACGGTCGGAGCGGGCACGACGCATGCGTTCCTCGGACCGAACGGCTCCGGCAAGTCGACGCTGTTCAAGATCCTCGCGACCGCGTACCCGCTGCCGCGCGGCTCGGTGCAGGTGTTCGGGCGCGACCTGACGACGGCGCGCGCCGAACTGCGCCGCGAACTCGGCGTCGTGTTCCAGTCGCCGGCGCTCGATCGCAAGCTGACCGTTCGCGAGAACCTCGTCTACGCCGGCCGGATCCACGGCCTCGGCGGCGCGGATCTCGCGCGCCGGATCGACGCGCTGCTGGCGGAGACCGGGCTCGCCGAACGCGCCGGCGAACGCGTCGCGACGTTGTCCGGCGGTTGGAAGCGACGCACCGAACTCGCGAAGGGGATGCTGCACCGTCCGCGACTGCTGCTGCTCGACGAGCCGAGCGCGGGGCTCGACCCGAACGCACGCCGCGACCTGTGGTCGCTGCTACGGACGTTCGCCGGTGTCACGGTGCTGTTCACGACGCACTTGATGGAAGAGGCCGAGCACGCGAACGCCGTCACACTGCTCGACGGCGGCCGCATCGTCGCCGCCGGGTCGCCGGCGCAGTTGAAGCAGTCGCTCGGTGGCGAGGTGCTCGAAGTGACGACGACGGATCCCGACGCCGTCGCCCGATGGTTGCGCGCCGAGACCGGCGCCGAGCCGCACGTGTTCGGGTCGATCGTCCGCGTGCACCACGCAGGCGGCGGCGGTGGAACGAGCGGCGGCAACCTCGTCGAACGGATCCTGCAGACGCATCGCGCACACGTCGAGCGCGTCGCCGTCGGGCCGCCGTCGTTGGAAGACGTCTTCGTCCGTCACACCGGCCGCCGGTTCGAGGGTGAATCGTGAGTCCCGCCGCACGCGCGACGCTGGCGTTGATGCAGCGCGAGATCGTTCGCTTCCTGCGCGACCGTTCGCGGATCGTCAGTTCGGTGATCCAGCCGATCCTGTTCTGGATGCTGTTCGCCGGCGCACTGAGCCGTTCGTCGATGGCTGCCGCCGACGGCGCGTCGGTGTCGTGGGGCGAGTACTTCTTCGTCGGCATCCTCGCGATGACGGTCCTGTTCACGGCCGTGTTCTCGACGATCACGACGATCGAGGACCGACGCGAAGGCTTCCTCCAAGGCGTGCTCGTCAGCCCGGCGCCGCGTGCGTCGATCGCACTCGGCAAGATCCTCGGCGGCGCAGTGCTCGGGATGCTGAACGTGATCCCGTTCGTCGTGTTGGCACCGCTCGCCGGCGTGCCAATCTCGGTCGGCGCCGTCCTCGCGACGCTGCCGGCGCTCGCACTCGTCGCGATCGCACTCACCGGACTCGGGTTCGCGCTCGCGTGGGTCATGGAATCCACGGCCGGCTACCACGGCGTGATGATGGTCGTGCTGATGCCGATGTGGATCCTGTCGGGCGCCGTGTTCCCGGTCACGAACGCGCATCCGGTGATGGCCTTCCTGATGACGATCGATCCGCTGACCTACGGCGTCGCGGCGATCCGGCACGGCTTCCACGCGAGCGGCAGCCCGGCGCTCGAAGGCCTTCCCGCGCCATGGCTCGCGTGGACGGTCACCGTCGCGTTCGCGGCGGCGACGTTCGCGCTCGGCGTGGCCGTCGTCTCGCGCCGGACCGTGCGCGACGCGCAATGAGCGCCATGAGCGCAATGACCGGAATGGTGATCCGTTGAACGACCTCGTTCCCTATCTACCACACGTGAATGCGACGCTGAACGCGATCGCGTTCTCGCTGATCGTCGCCGGCCTGATCGCGATCAAGCGCCGCCGCGAGGCACTGCACAAGGCGTTGATGCTGAGCGCCGTCGGGGTTTCGGCCGCGTTCCTCGTCTCGTACTTGATCTATCACTTCAACGCGGAGCCGGTGAAGTTCACCGGCGAGGGCATCGCGAGAGTCGCGTACTACACGATGTTGGCGAGCCACATCGTGCTCGCCGTCGTGCAGGTCCCGCTGATCCTGATGACCGTGCACGCCGGCTTGAAGGACCAGCGCGCCCGCCACCTGCGCCTCGCCAAGATCACGACGCCGATCTGGCTCTACGTCTCGCTGACCGGCGTCCTCGTCTACGTCTGCCTCTATCGCCTGTGAAAACTCGGTGCGAGGCACCATCTTTCCACCTTCATGCTCCGCGCCCTGCACATCCGCGATCTCGCGCTGATCGAACACGCCGAAGTGCAGTTTGCGCGCGGGCTGAACGTCCTCAGCGGCGAGACCGGCGGCGGCAAGTCGCTCGTCGTCGCCGCGCTCAAACTGCTGCGCGGTGAGAAGGCGCCGTCGGGGCTCGTCCGTCACGGCGCCGACGAACTTCGCGTCGACGGGGAGTTCGAACTGCACGCCGGCGAACGTTCCGCCGCCGTCGCCGCGCTGCTGCGCGACGTCTGCGACGTCGACCCCGCCGGCGGCGACCTGCTCGTCACGCGCATCGTCGACGCCGCGGGCCGCAGCAAGGTCCGCATCAACGGCCGCCCGGCGACGCTGCAGGCGCTGAAGGAGCTCGGCGCGTTCCTGCTCGAGATCCACGGCCAGGGCGAGTCGCGCGCGTTGATGCGGCCCGAGATCCAGTGCGAGACCCTCGACGCATTCGCCGGAACGACCGCACTGCGCCAGCGCTTCGCCGATGCACTCCGCGACGCCCGCGCGACCCGCGCGCGCCTGACCGAGATCGGCACCGGCGAACGCGATCGCCTTCGCCGCCTCGAGTTCCTGCGGTTCCAACTCGCCGCGATGGAGGATCTCGCCCTCGAACCCGGCGAACTCGCGACGCTCGAAGAGGAGCACCGCGTCCTCGCGCACCTCGACAGCCTGCGCGAACGCCTCGGCGATGCACTCGCGTGCTTGCAGGAGGACGAGGCGAACGCGACCGACCTGCTGAGTCGCGGCCTCCGCGCGCTGCACGACGCCGCGTCGATCGACCACGCGCTGCTGCCCGCCGCCAATCAACTCGCCGAGGCCGAAGTGCTGCTCGCCGACGCGGTGCGCGCGACGCAGTCCGGTCTCTCGCGTCTCGACCTCGACCCGTCCCGCCTCGCGTCGGTCGAGGAGCGCCTCGCCGACGTTCGCCGTGCGCTCGATCGCTACGGCCCGACCGAGACACACTTCTTCGCGACGCTCGACGACTGCCGCCGCGAGATCGGCGTGCTCGACGACGCGCAGAACAGCCCGCGCGAGATCGAGGCGACGCTGCAGGCGCAGGTCGCCGAGCTGACGGACCTCGGCCGCAAACTCGACCGCGCGCGCGCGAAGGCGGGTCCTCGCTTCTGCGCCGCCGTCGAGGCCGAACTCGCACCGCTCGGGATGCCGCACACGAAGTTGCGCGTCGCGACGCACGACGACGCGCCCGCCGGCGAACTGCTCGACGTCGCGACCGCGCACGGCCCGGCGCCGGTCGACTTCGAGGTTCGGATCAACGCAGGCGAGCCGTTCCAGTCACTGCAGAAGACCGCGTCCGGCGGCGAGATGGCGCGCCTCGTGCTCGCGATCAAGAAGACGCTCGCCGATCAGGATCGAGTGCCGTTCCTCGTGTTCGACGAAGTCGACGCCGAGATCGGTGGCCGTCTCGGCCTCGAAGTCGGCCGCAAGCTGCGCGACGTCGCGACGCACCATCAGGTGCTGATCGTCACGCATCTCCCGCAGGTCGCCGCCTTCGCCGATGCGCACTTCCAAGTCGCGAAATCGGTCGTCGGCGCGCGCACGCACTCGACGCTCGTCCACCTGCGCGCCGAAGCCGTCGAACGCGAACTCGCCGCGATGTCGCTGGGCGAAGGCGCCGACGCCGCCGCGATCGAAGAAGCCCGCCGCCTCGTCGCCCGCGCAAAGACGGCCAACGAAGCCGCAAACTGACCGCGGCCGAATGCAGGCGCACGGACGGCGCTACGCGCGCGCATTCACCGACGCATTCACGTCGCGCGCGCACGCAGCCGCACAGTCACGCAGCTACGCAGTCGCGCAGCTACGCAACCGCGCAGCCACGCACGCGGGACCGAGCTCGCGCACGCACTGACCCGCGCGGACTCGCGCAACTACGTCCCGGGCGCCCGCCGCGGGGTCGAGGGCGTTCCTTCGCCCAACGGCCATCCCGCGTGCGGGCGCCCAGCCTGATCTGATTTTTTCGGCCCGCTTCGCGGACCGAAAAAATCAGAACAGGACGACCTGCGCGTTCGACATGCGACCGTTCGTCAGCGTCGAGCTGACCGTGATCGCCTGGAACGCGAGGCCGAAGCCGATCATTCCGGCGCGCAGCACGCCTTCGGCCGCGAGCGGGATCTCGGCGACGCCTTCCGGCGTCGTCGGGTTGTTCACCGAGTTGATCGTCGTCTGACCGACGAACACCAAGACCGACGGGTCGAGGTACAGCGCACCGGAGAATCCGGCGACCGTCACGCCGCCGGGAATCGGCGACAGACCCGACGACAGGAACAGCGCGGCCGTGCCGCCGATGTTCTGCGTGTCGAGGACGCGCGCGACGAGACCGTCGTGCCGCTGGTAAGTCTCGCTCGTGATCGGCAGAACCGAGGTCGCCGGGCGGACATAGTTGGTGGCCGTGTTGATCTCGGGGTAGCTGCCGCCGAAGCCGAACGAACGGTTGTTCGTCGCGCGCGGCGTGGCACCCGCGGTCGTCGCCGTGAAGCGCGCGATCTCGTTGCCGATGTTCAACTGTGCGGCCGTCGTCAGCATGCCCATGCGCTGCGTGCGGCCGGCATTGCGGCTGACGACCAGCACCGAGCTGGCGTTCGTGTAGATCTGCCAGGAGTGGCTCAGCGACGGGTTGGTCGCGAGCGTGCTCGAGCGCGGGTAGTCACCGCGGAAGATGTTGAGGTCGTTCGGCGCCCCGAACGGTGCTGGGTACAGGTACCCGGCGCACGAGATCGACTGGCCGTCGGCGCTCCACGTGGCGGGTGCGAAGCTCAGTCCGAGGAAGAAGCCACCCTCGCAAGGCAGCGAGACCGGCGTCGCGAAGGACGTCGAAACCATGTAGGCGATCGCGCCGGTGCCGGTGCCCGGAGGCAGCGTCAGCGTTCCGGTCTGGAACAGGATGCCGGCAGGCGTCGCGTCCGGAGCCGGCGGCGTCGCGCTCGGCGTGCGGAAGATGACCGTGTAGTTCTCGGCCGTCGTCTGATTCTGATCCTGCGTCTGGTAGGTGACCGCACTGATGTCGCAGGTCGTGCCGGATCCGCGCGCGATGCCGCGCAGCAGGTTGCCGGGGTATTCCTGCAGTGCTTCGCCGGCCAATGCGCCGAAGCTCATCCGCGAGACGAACGTGACGTCCGAGGAGAAGGTCGTGCTACGGGACGGGAAGACTTCGAAGCGGTCCGGTGCAGGACCTTGTGCGGGGACGATCGAAGCGAGCGAGAGGGCGCCCGCGATAACGAGGGAAATGCGCATAGAGAGGAACTCCGACCCGATCAGGGTGAGTGTTTTTGCAGGGATGAGCGTGGGGCGTCAGGGGATCTGCCCACACACCGGGTCGCTCAGACTCGCGAGCGAGGGTCCCGGGTTCCGTCAGATCGTTCCTCACGTGACGGTTCGTGGGAACCCTCGTGTAGAGATGTGACGTCCGACGCCGCTCGTCCGACGCTGGCGCGCAACTCGTTCTCGCTCGTATTCCCTGCGCCGCGCCCTGCCAAACACCGATGTCACCGCGAACCCTGATCCCACTTCTGACCGTTGTCGTTGCTGTCGGCGTCGTCTTCGCCGTGTCGGCCTTTCGTGAGAAAACGCCGCCGAACGTCGAGCCGTCCGACGTGGCGGCACCGAAGGTCGTCGGCGAACCCGACGCGACTCCCCCGCAACCGCAGGCCGTCGTCGAGGCACCGCAGCCACCTGCGCAAGCGCCGGCAGCCGCCAAGTTCCCCGAACGCAGCGCGCCCGAACCGACCCGTTCGCCGCGGGAGTCGCACAAGATGGTCCGGTTCCCCGACGGCACGTGGCTGCCTGCGTTGAACGGCGCCATGGGTGCGCCCGCCGTCGTCTGGCCGAAGGACGTCCCGTTCGCGCCGGTCGTCAAGATCGTCCGCGACGCGCAAGGGGTCGACTGGTGGAGTCACGCCGACGGATCGTGGTCGACGAGCATCATGAGCGAGACGACGCGACGCGGCGTCAAGCAGATCGAACCGATCACGCGTCACTACCTGCCGATGCCGACCGCGCCGACCGAGCCGACCGTCGAGATCCCGCCCGAGAAGCCGACGGAGAAGCCGATCGGTCGCTGACGGGTCTGGCTGACGGGTCTGTTCGACCGTTCGCGGCCTGCGCATGCTCCCGCGCTTCGCACCGATGCCCGGGCGCGAAGGAGGTCAGGATGGCGCGACAGGATCCAGTCGTCGTGGCGTCGATCGCGGTGCTCGTGCTCGTCGCCGGTGCTTGGTTCTGGCGGTGGCAACTCGCTCCGCGGCCTGATGCGCTCCCGACCGCGGACGCGCAACAGCCCGCCGATGCGCACCCACGCGCGCCGGAACCCGCCGTTCGCGTCGACGACCTGCCACGCACCGAAGCCAGCCGACCAGTCGATGCCGCCCCGGCGCGCGTGGAGCCGCAGGATCCGGTGGTCGTCCTCGGCGGTCCCGATACGAGTCTGATCCCGCGCTGGCTGCACCTTCCGCCGGAGGATGTCGTCGAACTGATCTGCGTCGACCCGTTCCTTCGCGAACGTCTCGCAACCCCTGACGGCCTCGCACTCGTCGAGGACGAGATGGCGCGTTGGCACCGTGAACGCGTGATCGTCCGGCAGCTTCAAGCCACGTTGACCCAGTCGGTGTTGGAACGCGTGCACGCCGAGCGCCGGACCCGCATCGCACGGGATGCGGCCCACGGCGCGGCACCGCGCGTGGACGAGACACCGGTCGAATCCGATGCGAACACGATCGTCATGCAGGCGCCCGGCCACGACGGACCGCAGTCCTCGCTGGTGATTCGCCGCGAATCGTCGCCGGATCTCTTCGCCGTCCGCGAAGCAGCGACCGCTGACGCATCCGATCTGCGCGCGACGATCCTGCGGCGCGCGCTCGAACGCTTTCCGGAGTTGGTCCGATGACGTGGCTCCGCATCCCGCTCGCCGCTGCGGCTGTCGCCGCGGTCGTGTGGTTGGTCGTCGACATCACGCAGACGTCGCCGCCGAAACCGGTCGCTGCAGACATACCGACGCCGCAGGAGTCGTCGCCGCCACAGCCTCCCGTCGACGCGCCACCGGCAGCGCCGACGCCGACCGACGCTCCGCCGCCGAAGCCTGCCGCGACCGACGCGACGGCCACCGTCGTCGGCGAGGCGACCTCTGCCACCTGGACGGCGCAAACACGACACGACCTCGGCAAGCTCGGCCGCGGCGCCGGCGTGCGCGCCGTCGAGTGGACGCTGACGAATCCGACGGATGCCGTTCGCCATCTGCGCACGGTGCGACCACCGAACGCCGACTTCTTCGTCGTTCGCACGGTCGCGAGTCCGAGCGGGGGAGTTCCGCGTGTCAGGATCGATCGAATGCCGCTGACGACGCCGCTCGAGATCGGACCGCGCGAGAGGTTCACGGTCCGAACCGCGGTCGACGTCGCTGCGATGTCGGGGGCTGAGCTCGGCACGCGATCGTTCCCGACACGACGCCGCGCGATCCTCGAAGTCGTCGAAGACCCGACACAGCCGATCGAGCTGATCGCTACCTGCGAGCCGACCAGCTACCTCGTCTACGAGCCCGACCCGAAGCTCTTCCTGAACGCCGACGACGCGCGGCTGCCATTCGGCCGGCGCAGCGAGACGACGATCGACTGGAAGGTGCGCCGCGGGGATCGGGAGCCGTTCCGGGTCGTCGAGATCACGCGTCAGCCGCGCGGGTTCGAGGTCACGACCGAACCGGCGTCGCCGGATCTCGCCGAGTGGTGGATCCGGCTGCGCGCCGTCGACGTGCAGCGCACGGGCCTCGTGCGGGACTGGATTCGCTTTCAGACCGACACGGCGCAGGAGGGCGAGCTCTTCTTCGCCGGGACGATCACTCCACCGATCACGGTCACACCGGCTGACATCGTGCGCTTCGACAACCTCGTTCGCGGCGCACCCGCGCGCGCCGAACTGCGCGTCGAAGGGCCGCCGGGCAAGGACCTGCGCGACGTCGTCGCCGACGTGAAGCTGCCCTCCGGCCTGACGGCGAATGCGCGCGCCGAAGTCCACGTCGACCATGCCGCGTCGCTGCGCATCGCCGTCGTCTTTGACGTGCCGGCCGACGCGCCGGCCGGTTGGGTGCGCGGCTCGCTGTCGCTGACGTTCCCCGGCATGCGCGTGACCGAGGAGCGGATGCTGCACGGCTGGCTCGCCGAACCGCCGAAGTGACGCGCGAGGCATCCCACATGGCGCGACCAGAGGCTGAGTTGGTGGAGTCGATTGCGAGCTCGGGTCGTCGCCCGAGACGTTGATCCGGTGGCACCGGACACGACTCTCCGCGCCAGGCTCCTGACGAGGACGATCTTATTCTTGTAGCGAAAGGTGCTTACGTCGTGGCATCCGCGGTTGCGCCGGTTGAATGACGACTCCGTACGGTGCGAACGCTCACCAAGTGAGGTCGGTCGATCGCACCAGCGGGCACCCTTGACCGTGCCTACTAATCTTCTGAAAGTTGGTAGGTATGCGTAAGCCAGAGCACGCGCCTCCGTTCGATCCCGCCAGGCTGACCGCGGACGCGCAGAAGATGCTCTCGATTCTTTCGGGGTGCGGCGGGGCCACTCCGATGGGGAAATACGTCCATTGGGACAAGCTCAAGAGGATGCCGCCACCGGAGGGATTGACGCACGCCGACTGGTGGGCGGGAGTCAAGTTTCACCGGCTCAACCGAACGGCCACGCCGCTTCTCGACGAGTCAGGTCGGTCGTTCACGTTCACGACTCCGCCGCCGATCCAGCGATTGCTCCACGAGGTGGATCAATCGTGTGGTGCGCTACATCTGAACGACCAGATTTCCAATCCGTCGAGCCGCGATCGGTATGTCATCAGCTCGTTGATGGAGGAGTCCATCACTTCGTCGCAGTTGGAGGGTGCCAGTACGACCCGCCAAGTCGCGAAAGAGATGATTCGCACCGGACGAGAGCCGCGCGACGACAGCGAGCGAATGATCCTCCGGAACTACCGCGCAATGCAGTCGATCGTCGCGCATTGTAGTTCGAAGCTGACGATCGAGCAGATCTTGGACATCCACACCATGCTCGAGCCCGACGCTCGGCTCAGAACAGACACCGACAACATACGAGTGGAGGATCGATCGACCCACGAGGTGCTACACGTTCCGCCGGCTGCATCTTCGATTCGAACGAGTCTCGACACACTCTGCGAGTATGCGAACGCGCCGGACAAAGAGCATCTGGACACGTTCGTCCACCCTGTGATCAAAGCGATAGTGGTCCATTTCTGGATCGGCTATCTCCACCCGTTCACCGACGGGAATGGAAGGACTGCCCGAGCCTTGTTCTATTGGTGCATGCTGAACCAGGGATACTGGATCGCCGAGTTCCTATCGATATCGAGGATCATGAAGGCGGCGCCGGCTCAATATGCGACGGCCTATCTCTACACCGAGTCCGACGACAACGACCTGACGTATTTCATCGATTATCACCTGCGCGTCGTCATGCGAGCACGTCATGACCTCGAGGCATACTTGCTCAAGAAGCAGGCGGAGATCGATTACGCAAAATCGCTCGCACAGATCGCATTGACCGATCTGAACCACAGACAACTGGCGCTCCTCCACAACGCGATTTCCGGAAAGGAAACCATATATACGTTTCGGGCGCACATGGTCAGTCACAACGTGGTCTACGAGACCGCGCGCAGAGACATACAAGACCTCGCCAACAAAGGATTGCTCGTTCGCGTGCCGTCCAAGAAACAATTGGCGATGTTCAGGTCGCCGAGAGACCTCATGGACCGCATCCAACGCCTCAGTTCACCTCCGAACGCGTGAGACCGTCCCGGCCGAACACTCGCAGCACGATCCGAAGCCCGGGCCGCACCGCTCCCTTCGTCGACCAGAATGACACCGCGCGGCGCACCGCCGTTTGGAGGCCTCGCTCGCGGCCGCTAAACACTCTCGCCGCATGTCGTCGCCGGTCCCGTGTCTGTTCGAGCGCAAGATCCTGCCGAAGGTCTGGGGCGGACGAATGCTCGAACAGGTGCTCGGGATCGCGCTGCCGCCCGGCGAAGCGATCGGCGAGACGTGGGAGGTCTTCGACCGACCCGATGGCTCGTCGAAGCTCCGCGACGACCCCCGCACACTGCACGACCTGCTGACCGAGGACCGCGCCGCGTGGCTCGGCCGCCGCACGCCGCTGTCGCGCGACGGCCGCTTTCCGCTGCTGCTGAAGTTCATCGACGCCGCCGATCGCCTGTCGCTGCAGGTCCACCCCGACGACCGCCTCGCTGCGGCATCGCATCCTACCGACGGTGGCAAGAACGAGGCGTGGCTCGTCCTGCACGTCGGCCCGCGCGGTCGGATCGTGCGCGGCTTCGCGCCCGGCGTGACGCCCGAACGTTTCCGCGCCGTCGCCGCGACACCCGAGGTCGAGCCGCTGCTGCACTCGTTCACGCCGAAGGTCGGCGACGTCGTCCACCTGCCGTCCGGCGTCGTGCACGCGATCGGACCGGACGTCGTGCTGTTCGAGATCCAGCAGAACTCCGATCTGACGTACCGGCTCTACGACTGGGGGCGCCCGCGCGAGACGCACGTCGAGCAGGCGCTCGCGTCGCTGCGCTTCGACGTCAGTCCGCAGACCGTGACGCCGACGCCGGTCGACGACGGCACCGGCGGTGAATGGCTCGTCCGCGATCCCAAGTTCGCGCTGCGCCGCTGGACGCTGCACGGTCCGGTCACGCTCGCGTCGAACGGCGCATTCCGCGTGCTGACGGTCGTCCGCGGTCGCGCGACGCTCGGATGGCGCAGCGGTGGTGCGCATCCGCCGCTGCTGCTCGCGCCCGGCGACTCCGCGCTCGTGCCTGCAAGTCTCGAGGCCGTCTTCGTCTCGCCGATCGGCGAGACGGTGCTGGTCTCCTCCGAACCCGCAACGAACTGAATCGATGGCAATCCGCAAGAAGTCCGGTGGTCCGGCGCCGCGCCGTGACGCACCGAAGAAGCCGCGCAGCCGAGGTCCCGGCAAACCGAAGATGCCGGGTCGCGGCGCGGGCGATGGGCCTGAGCGCCCGTCGGACCGTTCGCCGTCGCGCGGCGGTTCGTCGCGTGGTCCGGCGTCGCGCGGCCCCGCAACACGCGGCCCCGCAACACGCGGCCCGGCATCCCGCGGTCCCGCATCGCGTAGCCCCGAATCCCGCGGTCCCGCGTCGCGCAAGCCGCCCCGCGCACCGGCACCGCGCGGTCCCGGTCGTTCGGCCGGCAAGATCCCGCCGAAGCCCCCGCGCGCGAAGGCTCCTCCCAAGCCGCGAACGTCGCGCGACGC
>JAEYTU010000601.1 GCA_023433825.1 Planctomycetota bacterium | reverse complement strand
GAGCAGGGTCGCCGCGGCTTCTACGGGATCGGCGTCTACGCGCGACGGATGCTCGACATCGTCGCGATCTCGTTCCTGACCCGGTTCCAGCAGAAGCCGCTGCGGTTCTTCGGGATGCTCGGCCTGCTCGCGATGTTGGTCGGGGCGGCGCTGTGCCTCGGGCCGCTGTACCAGAAGCTGATCGAAGGCGACACGGCGCAGCGACCGGTGTTCGTCGTCGGCGTCGTGCTGATCGCGTTCGGCGTGCAGCTGATCGGCTTCGGCTTGATCGGCGAGATCATCATCTTCACGCAGGCGAAGAACCTCCGTGAGTACAAGGTCGAGGAGGTCATCGAGGGCAGCTCGGCCGCCTCGCAGCCGTTGCCGGTGACCGAGGTCGAAGGGCCGCTCCGCGTCCGCGAACTGGCGCCCGGCGAGGATGCGCGCTTCGACAACTTCGTCCGGCGGCATCCGCTCGGCACGTTCTTCCACCTGACCGGTTGGCGGAAGGTCGTGCAGGACGTGTTCCACCACGAGCCGCACTACTTGGTCGCCGAGCAAGGGTCGCGGTGGCTCGGTGTGCTGCCGCTGTTCTACGTCCGCAGTCCGTTCACCGGCCGCAGCCTGATCAGCGTTCCGTACGCCGTCTACGGCGGCGCGCTGGCCGACGACGAGCCGACGTTCACCGAGTTGATGCGCGCGGCGGAGTCGCTCGGTCACCAGTTCGCGGCGAGTCGCGTCGAACTGCGGCACCGCGAAGAGCGACCGGGTGCGCGACCGCGCAGCGAGCTGTACGTGACGTTCGCGAAGGATCTGCCGACGGACCCCGAGGCCGTGCTGCCGGCGATCCCGAAGAAGGCCCGCGCCGAAGTGCGCCGTGCGCGCGACAAGTTCGGACTGACCTGTGAGGAGAGCAACGACCTCGACGCGTTCTACCGGCTGTTCGTGCTCAACAAGCGACGTCTCGGCTCGCCGTCGTTGCCGCTCGCGTGGTTCCGCGGACTCGTCGACGAGTTCGGCAGCCAAGTCGTTCTGCACATGGTCCGCGAGCCGTCGGGCGTCGCGATCGCCGGCGTCATGAGCTTCTGCTTCGGCGACACGGTCTACGCGTACTACTCCGGATCGCGCAGCGACCGGAACCACACCGGCGTCAACGACTTCATCTACTGCCGGATCATGGAGTGGAGCGCGCAGAAGGGTTTCCGACGCTTCGACTTCGGCCGCAGCCGCCGCGACACCGGTCCGGCGGCGTTCAAGCGCAACATGGGCTTCGAGCCGACGCCGCTGCACTACGAGTACCAACTGCTGCGTCCGGACGCGGCGATCCCGGCGTTCCATCCGGGCAACCCGCGGCTGCGCTTGCCGCAGCGCGTCTGGGCGCGGCTGCCGGTCTTCCTGACGGCCAAGCTCGGTGGACGTCTGTCGAAATACCTGCCGTGACGCGGGGTTGACGGCCACGGTGGAGCACGATCCGACACGACGAACGGACGCCGACGCGCGCATCGACCAGCGCGCGAGCAGCGCGCCGCCGACCGAGCAGACGACATGGTCGCTCGGGCTGATCGGGTTCTACGCGAGCTGTGCCGCGGTCTCGCTCGGCGCCGCGATCGCTGCCGTCTCGTGGCTGACGTTCGGTGGGCGTGAGGGAACGACCGGCATCGGTGCATTCGGGCTGACGCTGTCGCTGACCGGCGTCGTCGGCGCGCTGTTCTCGCTGCGAAGCGCGCGTCGCGAGCGACGTCGACGCTGACGCTGACGCGGACGCGTTCAGCGCAGCGTCGCGAGGATCCAATCCGCAGCCGCGCGAACGTCGTCGACGACCGCATCGGGTGCGACGCCGAGACCCGTCGCGACCTGCAGCTCGTGGCGCCAGTCCTTGCCACTGCGGACGAGGATCCGCCGCAGCGGCGCCGTCGCCGCCATGCCGACGTCGCGGCCGGCATCCCCGACGACGAACGCGCCGGACAGCGTGCCGCCGAACGTCGCGACGGCGCTCTCCAACATCCCTCCGGCCGGCTTCCGGCATTCGCATGCGCCGCCGTACGGCCCGGTCGCCTCCGGCAGATGCGGACAGTGCAAGTAGGCCAGTGGGCGCCGGTCGAGTGCGTCGTGCAACTTCGCGTGGATCCGCGCGAGCGTCGCCTCGTCGTAGAGCCCGCGCGCGATGCCGGACTGATTCGTCACGACGACGATGCGAAACCCGGCGTCGTCGAGCGCGGTCACGGCGGCGCGCGCGCCAGGCAGCACGACCAGTTCGTCGGGAGTCGTGACGAAGCTCTGTTCGCGATTCAGCGTTCCGTCGCGATCGAGGAACGCGAACGGCCGCCGAACGGTCAACGACCCTCGACCGGCTCGATCGTGCCTGGAGCGATCGACACCGGTCCGGTGCCCTCGCGGTGCAGGCGGACGTGCAACTCGTGCGGCACGTAGCGATGTCGCAGCGCGAACGGCGTGAACCAGTCGCCGAACGTCCACCAGAGCGGGAACGACCACAGACCGCCGTCGACGGCGCCGTCGATCCATCGCGACGTGTAGGCGTCGGTCCGATGGCGGACGAGGCGCGACTCGGGGCCGTAGCCGTCCTTCCGGATCGTCAGGACGCGATCGCTGCCGACGAATCCGCCGAACTCGACGAGCGATGGCGTCGTCCGCCCGCTCGGTTCGCCGTCGACGAGGATCTCGGCGCCGGCCGGCGTGCTCGTCACGAGGACGCGATCGTCGCGGGAGACGTACGTGCAGGCTGGCAGGAGAGCGAGCAGCAGGGCGGCGGCGACGCGCGACATGGCGCGGGAGTCTATCGGCAGCGCGCGGCGCGACGCGGCGTGTCGAGCCGAGAAACTGACCTTCGCCGTCGGAGACCGCTCGCTATGCTCCGCCGCCGCCGCGCGGTCAGCCGCGGCTCGCAAGTCGTCGCCGGACCGGCCGCGGTCCCGGCTCACCGATGGGAGGACAGCATGCGTTCGACATCCATTCAGCAGCGAACTTCCGGTGCGCGCGTCGCACTCGTCGCACTCGTCGCACTCGTCGCGCCCGGCATCGGCGCGATCCCCGCGCAGGAAACGCCGCCCGCGGCAACGGAATCCCAGCCCGCGCCGAAGGCGATGACCTTCGTCCGGATCCAAGCGGCGGAAGCCGCGATCCGGTGCTTCCCGACCGACCGTTCGCCGGTGTTCGAGGACAAGCTGCCGCAGGGAACGATCGTTCGCGTCGGCGTCGCCGAAGGTCTGTTCCACCCGATCGAGTTGCCGCTCGGCCCGATCGGCTACGTGCACAAGCGATTCACGACGACGCCGAGCTTCGACGGCGATGCCGCTGGGACGCTGGCGACGACGGGCACCGAAGTCTCGTTCCGCTATCGCCCGCGCGACGGCGAGGCGCCGGTCGCACGGTTGGCGAAGGATGCGCCGCTGCACTGGGTCGGTGAGGACGGCGACTGGTGGAAGGTGCGCGCGCCCGGGCAGGTCGGGTACCTGGCCGCGGCCGATCTCGAAGTGCTCGAAGGCTCGGACGCGACGGCGCAGCCGGCATTCGACCAGTGGACCCGCGCGCGGACCGACAGCTGGAAGGAAAGCGTCGCGAAGCACCGCGAGGCCGCCGTCGCGAAGACGCAGTTCGCCGCGATCACGACACAACTCGACGCCGTGGCGGCCGAGCTCGCGCGCCCGAGTGATCGCCGCGACCTGGCGAAGGCCGACACCGATCTCGCGGCGGTCGAAGCACAGGCGCCGACCGACGACGCGCTGCGCGCCCGGATCACCAAGCTGCGCGAGACCGTCGATCTGCAGCGGAAGCTGCAGGCCGTGCTCTCGTCGACACCGGTGCCGGATCGCAGCGTCGAGACGCTGATCGAGCCGACGCCGCGGGGCACCCTCGAGCGCTACACGCTGGTCGGTTGGATGAACGCACGCTCGGGCTCCGGCACGGACCGCTTCCAGTTGACGAAGGGCGGCGTTCCGCTGGCGAACCTGTCGGCCGCCGGTGGGCGCTACGACCTGTCGCTGTTCGACGGGTACGAGGTCGGGATCATCGGATCGCTCGGCGGTCTGCAGGGCGCCGGCATTCGCACCGTGCAGGTCGAGCGGGTCGAGATCCTGTCGCGGCCGTCGTCGCGGTAGCGCAGCGGCGCCGTCGCGGGCACGCCTCGCGGCCATCGCCCGATGCCACCGCCGCAGTGCGCGGCGGGTGAACGGGCACGACCCCGTCAGCCGATGGAGCGTCGTGTCCGACGGCCCGGCATCTCGCTTCCCCCCGCGCCGCGGGCTGCTCGCCTTCGCGACGGCCTTGCTGCTGCCGGCGGCCCTTCAGGATCCGGGGCCTGCCGATGCGTCACGCGTGGCGCGGGACCCGGCGGTGACGAGCCTCGACGCCGGCCGACGGCTGCTGACCGCCGAGGATCCGATCGGCGCGTGGCAGTCGTTCCGCGCCGCGGCCGCGGCCGGGCCGGTAGCGCAGGTCTGGCTCGGCCTCGGCGAGGCGCACCTGATGCTCGGCCGGCCCGGGATCGCACTGCAGTACGCCGACGGTGTCGCGCGTGCGTGGCCGCTCGACGCCGATGCCCACGCGCTGCGCGTGCGCGCGCTGCTGCGCGCGCGGCGCTTCGACGACGCGTTCGTCGTCGCGTCGACGGCGCGCGCGAGGATCGGCGAACGCGACGGCATCGGCGAACTGCTCGCCGCGCAGGGGTCGGCGTTGTTCCGCTTGCAGCACGTCGAAGCGGCGATCGACGCGTATCGGGCCGCACTGCACCAACTGCCGGATCACGCCGAGGCATTCCTGCGTCTCGGCTCCGGCTTGCTGCCGCCGCCGCCCGAACCGGCGCGGCTCGATCTCGACGCAGTCGTGAAGGCCCTCGACGCCGGGCTGACCGACGTGGCGATCGGCCTGCTGCGTCCGGTCGTCGCCGCGCATCCGAACGAGCCGGTGCCGCACCGGCTGATGGGGGAGGCGCTGTACCTGCGCGCCGCACAGAACGGGATGGCCGCGTCGGCGCCCGAGTTCGCCTACCTCGCGTCGGCGCTGCCGACGCCCGACGTCTCGCGGCTGCCGGTCGCCGACTTCCTGCCGCAGTTCGCCGCGCTGACACCGGATCGGCAGCGCGTCGCCGCGCGTTCGCTCGCGCTGTTCGGATCGCTGCTGCCGCGGCTCGTGACGATCGGCGGCCGCCACGATCTGTTGCTGCCGCTCGAACGCACGACCGACGCACCGTCACGCACGTCGCTGCGCGGCAAGCGGACGTTCGACGGGCGCGTCTGGGACGACGTTCGCGGGATCGGTGGACTGCGCGCCGCGACCGGCATCGAAGCGCTCGACGAGACGACGCAGTTCGGGTTCGACACGCTGAGTCACGAGATCGCGCACCAGGCGCACCTGTACGGGTTCCGCGCGTCGGATCGTCGGCGCGTGCGGCAGCTCTACGAACAGGCGAAGGCGAACGACCGCTTCCTCGACTACTACGCGGCGACGAACGAGACCGAGTACTTCGCGCAGGGCGTCGAGGCGTTCGTCAGCTACGGCAAGCGGCCGGGGCGTGAGGTCACGCACGGCCACACGCGATTCGAGCTGTTCCGCGTCGATCGCGCGCTGCACGACTTCGTCGCGACGATGGTCGACGTCGATCCGCTCCGCGATCCGGCGACGCGCGTCGAGCTGCTGCGCGCGGCGATCGCCGTCGCGCTGCGGACCGGGCGCCCCGAGGACGCCGAGATCGCCGCCGACTGGCTGCCGCCCGGA
>JAEYTU010000590.1 GCA_023433825.1 Planctomycetota bacterium | reverse complement strand
ACCGACGTCGCGCACGCACACGAGCACTGGGCGTTCCAGCCGATGCGCGACGTTCCGGCGCCGCCAGCCGTCGACGGCGTCGATCCGATCGACACGACACTGCGCGCCGCGCGAGTGGCCGCGGGCGTCGAACCGGCGAACGTCGTGTCGCGCGCGACGTGGCTGCGCCGCGCGACCTACGTGCTGACCGGGCTGCCGGCCACGGCCGACGAGGTCGACGCATTCCTCGCCGATCCTGCGCCGGACCGATCCGCTCGCGAACGCGTCGTCGATCGGCTGCTCGCGTCGCCGCACTACGGCGAGCGCCAAGCGCGGCGTTGGCTCGACCTCGTTCGCTACTCCGATTCGAACGGGCTCGACGAGAACCTCGCGATGAGTCACGCGTGGCGATATCGCGACTACGTCGTGCGCGCGTTCGCCGACGACTTGCCGTTCGATCGGTTCGTGCAGGAGCAGATCGCCGGCGACCAGCTCGACGACGGCCGCGACGGCAGCCGCGAGGTCGAGCGATGGATCGCGACCGGCATGCTCGTGCTCGGGCCGAAGATGCTCGCCGAGCAGGACAAGGAGAAGCTCGCGATGGACGTCGTCGACGAGCAGCTCGACGTCGTCGGTCGCGCGGTGCTCGGTCTGACGATCGGCTGCGCGCGTTGTCACGACCACAAGTTCGATCCGCTGCCGACCGCCGACTACTACGCGCTCGCCGGGATCTTCCGCAGCACGAGTTCGATCGAGGAGTTCAGCTTCGTCTCGAAGTGGCGCGAGCGCGAGGTCGGCACGACGGCCGAACTCGCGCGAGCGAAGGCGCACCGCGAGGCGGTCGAACGCGCGCAGCGCGCCCTCGACGCGCGCGTGACGGCGGATCGCGACGCGGTCCGCAGCGCCGGTCGCGCTCGCCTCGCACAGACGCTCGTCGATGCCACCGAACTCGCCGCCGAGTCGCTGTTCGTCGAGGCCGAGACCGCGAGCCGTGGCAACCTCGGCGCCGACGCGACGACGTATGGCGACGCGAAGACGACGATCGCCCACACGAAGACGGGCGGGCGGCAGTTCGCCGAATACGACCTGACGTTCGCCGGCGGTGGGCGTCATCGGCTCTGGATCCGCTACGCAGCGAAGGATCCGCGGCCGATGCGCGTCGCGTGGAACGGCACACGGCTTCGCGACGACGTCGGCACCGTTGCGACCGGCGATTGGTCGGCGGCGTCACAGCGTTGGTTCGACCTCGGCGAAGTGCACGCGCTGCCCGGGCGCAACGTGCTCGCGATCGAGGCCGACGCCGTGATCGTCCACGTCGACAAGTGGCTGCTCGTGCCGCGGCACCGCGCGGAGGCAGGTGCAGACGCATTCGTCCGGACGGTGGCACAGCGGATCGTCGCCACGGTGCGCAGCAACGCGGGCGAAGGTGGCGGCGACGGCGGTGATCCGGTCGTGCGGGCCTGGCTGCGTTACGTCGCGCCGAGCGACCATCCGTTCGCCAACCGTTCCGACGTCGGGTCGAAGCCGGTCGACGGCCCGTTTCGCGCGCTGTTCGAGAGCGAACCCCCGGCGACGCTGGCCGAGGCGGCGGCACGATTCGCACTCGTCGTGCGCACGCTCGACGCCGCTGCGGCGGCGCCGGCGAAGTCGTCGTTCGTCGCGGCGTTCGATCCGATCGACGCCGACCTCGACGCGATGCTGCCCGAGGCCGACCGTGCGGAGCAGTCGACGCTGCGCGCCGCGCTCGTGAAGCTGCACGCGATCGCCCCGCCGCCACTGCCGCAGGCGATGGTCGTCGTCGACGCCGAGCGGATCGTCGACCTTCCGATCCACGTGCGCGGCAACCACCGTCAGCTCGCGGCGACGCCGACGCCGCGCGGCACGCTGCAGGCCGTGGCGCCGCTGGTGCCGTCGCCGACGTTCCGAAGCGATGCGAGCGGACGCCGCGAGTTGGCGATCTGGCTGACCGATCCGCGGCATCCGCTGACGGCACGCGTCGCCGTCAACCGACTCTGGCAGGCGGCGTTCGGCGAAGGGCTCGTTCGGTCGCCGTCGAACTTCGGCCTGCGCGGCGACACGCCGACGCTGCGCGATCTGCTCGACCGGCTCGCGCTCGACTTCGTCGCCGACGGCTGGTCGACGAAGCGAATGCTGCGACGGCTCGTCTTGTCGGAGACGTTCGCCCTCGGCGCGGAGCCGTCGCCGACGTCGCGCGCGCTGGACCCCGACAATCGACGGTTCGCCTTCGTCCCGCGGCGGCGCCTCGACGCCGAGGCGATCCGCGACGCGTGGCTCGTCGTCGGCGGCAACCTCGACGCCACGGTCGGCGGGACACTGCTGAAGACGCGCAACCGCGACTACGTGACGAACGACCAGTCGGCCGACCGCGCCGACTACGACTCGACGCGACGTTCGCTGTACCTGCCGCTGATCCGCAACGCGACCTACGACCTGTTCACGGTCTTCGACTTCCACGACCCGGCGGTGCCGGTCGACGCGCGGCCGACGACGACGATCGCGAGCCAAGCGTTGCTGCTGATGAACGCGCCGCTGATCCGCGCGCAGGCGGCGCGGTTGCGCGACCGCGCCCGCGCCGCGGCTGCGACGCAGGACGACGCGGGGTTCGTCGACGCCGCGTTCCGGCTCGCCTGGACGCGGCGCCCCGACGACGTCGAGCGCGACCTCGCGCTGACGTTCCTCCGCGGCGGCGACGGCGCGACGCGCGACGTCGACTTCTGCCAGACCCTGCTC
>JAEYTU010000628.1 GCA_023433825.1 Planctomycetota bacterium | reverse complement strand
CCTGGACGTACTCGTCGAGGGCGTTGCGCATCTCGCGCCGCGCCTCCGCGTACATCTGCGGCAGCTTGTCGTCGGCGCTGAACCACGCCTCGATGACGACGCGGTCCTTCAAGTTGCGCAGGACGGTCTTGGTCGACTCGGTCAGCGTGTAGAGCCGTTCGGAGGTCAGGTCCTTGCGGATGCGGTAGCGGCCGGCGAGGTACACGACCTGGCCGATGATCAGCAACAGCAGCACGACCCGGAGGAAGAGTTGGAGCGCGTAGCCGTGACGGTCCGGCGCGCGATCCGCAGTGGGAATGGCGTCGTTCATGGCATCACCCCTTCAACCGCCGGCCTTGCAGGACCAGCCCGTTCAACTGCAGGAAGAACGCGCAGAAACACGCGTAGTAGAGGAAGTCGCGCGTGTCGAGCACGCCGCGCGAGATGCTCTGGAAGTATTGGTACGGGCTCGCCGCGCCGACGACCGGCACGACCCACGACAGCCACGACGGCAGCGCATCGGTCAGTCCCGCGGTCACGGTCGGCAGGCCGAGCAGGAACAACAGGACCAGTGCGACGACGGATGCCAGCAGCGCGACGATCTGATCGCGGGTCAAGCTCGAGAAGAACATCCCCAGCGCGACGTACGCGGCGGCCATCAGCATCGACGCGAGATATGCGGCGACGACCGGGCCCCAATCGAGTTCGCCGTACATCCCGAGCGTCAGCGGGAAGCCCATGCTCAGCAGCAGGATCAGCCCGAGGTACGCGAGCGCCGCGAGGAACTTGCCGAGGATCAACTGCGCCGAAGTGACCGGGAACGTCAGCAGCAGTTCGAGCGTGCCGAGCTTCCGCTCTTCGGCCCACAGCCGCATCGTCAGTGCCGGGAGGAAGATCAGGAACAGCCACGGCAACGTTCCGAAGAACGACTGCGCGGTGACTGGGCCGTCCTGTCGGAACGTCGCCTCGGTCGCGAGGTAGAGCTGCAGCGCGAGCAGCAGCGCGCCGAAGACGTAGGCGATCGGCGAGAGGAAGTAGCTCTTCAACTCGCGTCGCAGGATCACGAACACCTCACGCATGGCCACTCGCCTTGCTGGCAGCCAGCGTCAGGGACCGGAACACGTCCTCCAGCGTCGCGCGTTCGCGCGTCAACTCGACGACACCAAAGCCGTTCTTGACCGCGAGGTGCGCGATGCCCTCCTCGATCGTGCCTTCCTTCCGATTGCCGCTCTCGACGCGGAACGTCCCGACGTCGCCTTCGCGGTCGATCTCGGTGATCGTGCAGCCGGCGAGCAGCTCCTGCAGTTGGCGTTGCACGTTCGCCGCCGGGCCGCGCAGACGCGCGAGGACGACGCCGCTCGGCAGCTGCGCGACGAGTCGATCGCGCGTGTCGTCGGCGACGATCTCGCCTTGGCTGACGATGATGATCCGCGTCGCCGACGCCTCGACCTCTTGCAGGTAGTGCGTCGACAGGATCACCGTGTGCTGCTCGCCGAGCCGCTTGATCAGTCCGCGAACCTCGATGATCTGGTTCGGATCGAGACCGGACGTCGGCTCGTCGAGGATCAGCACGTCGGGACTGTGAACCATCGCCTGCGCGAGTCCGACGCGCTGCCGATAGCCCTTCGACAGCTCGAGGATGTTCTTGCCGACGACCTTCTGCAGCCCGCAGAGGTCGACGACGCGACTGACGGCGCCGCGCACGTTGCTCGACGGCACACCGCGGATCTCGGCGACGAACCGCAAGTAGTCGTCGACGCGCATCTCGGTGTAGAGCGGCGTCGACTCCGGCAGGTAGCCGATCCGCCGACGCACTTCGAGCGAACGTTCGACGACGTCGAGGCCGTCGACCGTCGCCGTGCCACTCGTCGGCAGCAGGTAACCGGTCAGGATCTTCATCGTCGTCGACTTCCCGGCGCCGTTGGGGCCGAGGAATCCGACGACGTCACCTCTACGAACGTCGAACGACACGCCGCGGAGGGCGTGCGTCGGTCCGTAGTCCTTCGTGAGTTTGTCGACTGTGATCATCTGCTTGGAATGACTCTGTCGGCGTTACAGGGGGCGAGGGAGCCGCAGCCGTCTCCGTCCGTGGACGGAGCGGTAGCCCGCGACTCGAAGAGGGTCAGTCGTCCACGCGGAACGACGCAAGGAACTCCGCGTTGCTGTCGGTCTTCATCAGCTTGTCGATCAGCAGCGGCATCGCGTCGAGTCCGGACATGCGGCCGAGGACCCGTCGCAACGTGTAGATGCGGTTCGTGATCTCCTTCGACAGCAGCAGCTCTTCCTTGCGCGTGCCGGAGAGTTCGAGATCGATCGCGGGGAAGATGCGCCGCTCGGCGAGTTGCCGGTTCAGCACGAGCTCCATGTTCCCGGTCCCTTTGAACTCTTCGAAGATGACTTGGTCCATCCGCGAACCGGTGTCGACGAGCGTCGTCGCGAGGATCGTCAGCGACCCGCCTTCCTCGCAGTTGCGCGCGGCGCCGAAGAACTTCTTCGGGACCTCGAGCACCTTCGCACCGATGCCGCCCGACATCGTCGCGCCGCCGCGACCGCCGAGTTCGGAGTTGTAGGCGCGCGTCAGGCGCGTGATCGAGTCGAGCAGGATCACGACGTCCTTGCCGGTCTCGACGAGACGCATCGCCCGCTTGAGGCACATCTCGGAGACCTTGACGTGGTTCTTCGGACCTTCGTCGAGCGTCGAGACGAGGACCTCGCGACGTTCGCCGGCGACGCTGCGTCGCCAACCGGTCGCCTCTTCCGGGCGCTCGTCGATCAGCAGCACGATCAGGTAGACCTCGGGGTGTCGCAGCGCGATCGCGTGACACATCTTCTGCAGAAGCACCGTCTTTCCCGACCGCGGTGGCGCGACGACGAGGCCGCGCTGGCCTTTCCCGATCGGACACAGCATGTCGATGATGCGCAGGCTGACGTCACCGTCGCCGGGTTCGAGGACGAACTGCGGCTCGGGGTCGACGACGGTCAAGTCCTTGAACGTCGCGCGCTGCATTCGCTCTTCGGGCGGCAGTCCGTCGACCGATTCGACGCTCGCGAGCGTCATCCGCTGTGGGCCGCGCGTCGGGATCCCGGCTTGGCCGAGGATCTCGCTGCCGTCGCCGAGGCGGTACAGCCGCACGACGCCGGGCGGCACGAAGACATCGCGGTCGGGTTCGCTCGCGGGCAGGTAGTTGTTCTTCGCGCGCCGCAGGTAACCGGTCCCGTCCTTCTGCAGGTCGAGGACACCCAAGACCTGCTCGGTCGCGCCCTCGATCTCCGGGATGTAGTCGAGCGGCATGCGCGGCCCACCGCCGCCGCCGCCTCCCCCGCCGCCTCCTCCACCCCCGCCACCGCCACCGCCACCACCGCCGCCACCACCGCCGCGTCCGCCGCGCCGCCGGCGCCGCTTGCCAGGCCAGCGCTTCGGGCCATTTCCCTGACCGTTCGTGGCGGCCTGACCCTTGGGCGGGCCGAAACCTTCCGGAGAGCCGAACTCGTTGTTCATCGGACCTTTCCTGAGGTCGAGCGCGGCCCTTTCGACCGCGCGACCGCTGGGGACGCGCCTGGGTTGCAGGACACTGGGTGCGTGTGAGGTTGGTGTGGAACCATTGGGTCGGGGCGAAGGACTCTCGGGCGAGTGCCTGAGGTTTTCGCATCCCGATGCGGAGACCGACCTGCTGCGGACGAACCGCGCCACGAGTGGGCGATCGCCGTCGACCGGATCCGGGCATCGCGTGAGCAGCGGTGTCCGCTGCCGACGATCCCCTGAAGCCGTTGCCCGCCCTGCCCGTGATCGGCACACGGGTGAAGGACGACGACAGGTGAAGCGGAACACCGCTCGCCTGCTGTCCGGGGTCCCATTCGCAATCTCGGAGCGAGCTTGCACGGACTTGCGCTTCTGCAGACGCGAGAGCTTTGGACCTGTCAGCTTCTGACCGGAGGTCTCTCGACCACTCGCGATCCGACGGGAAGCGATCCTTCGCCGGACGGGCCGCCGTTGCCGAGCAGGTCTTGCCCGCTCGTCACCGACGATCGACGGGCGGCACGCTAGCGAGCCTCGCCGATCGTCGCAAGCCTCCGTACGTGCTTTTCCTGTGCGCTTGTTTCACCCGTTGGGATGGGATAAGTCCGCGCGCCTTCCGCGACGAGTGCGCGCGACGCGCGTCGCGAGGGTCTTCGAGAGTCGTTCTCTTCCGCTTCGAGAATCGTTCGTCGTAGACCGTCGCTCAACCTGCGCCCCTCGTCGACCCGAAGTTGCCCCGAGATCCGAGTGGTCGCCTTCGGCTGGCCGCTCGAAGCCAGACTGTCCGTCAGAGCTGCACTGCTCAGGAACTGTTGGATGAACGTCACCCCGAACGCTGTCCTCCCCACCCGCCTGGACGACGAAGACGACGAGGACGAAGCACCGGCGAAACCGCCCGTCACGCGCAGCGAGTCGAACTTGATCGAACGCCGCCTGCTCGAAGCGCGGACGCTGATGATCACCGGCCCGGTCACCGACAAGATGGCCGCCTATTGCTCGACGCGGCTGATGGTGCTCGAGCAGATGGACGCCGAGAAGCCGATCACCGTCTACATCAATTCCCCCGGTGGCAGCGCCGATTCCGGGTTCGCGATGTACGACATGCTCCGCTTCGTCAGCCCGCCCGTGCGGACGGTCGTCAACGGCCTCTGCGCATCGGCCGCGATCCTGGTCTTCCTCGCCGGCGACAAGGGCAGCCGGTTCTCGATGCCCGGTAGCCGGTTCCTGATCCACCAACCGTCGACCGCCGGTCGCGGCACGGCGTCGGATCTGGACATCACGGCGCGCGAGATCCTGAAGCTGCGGGACGCCTACAACAAGATCATCAGCGAGGCGACGGGCCACAAGCTCGACAAGGTGCTGGAGGACGCGCGGCGCGACTTCTGGCTCTCGGCGACCGAGGCGCGCGACTACAAGCTGATCGATCGGATCATCGAGACGCGGAAGGACCTCGACGCGTGACTCCGCGCGGGCCGCTCGCCCGCGCAATCCGTCGAACTCCGGTCGGCGTGCTCCGTTCCAACGGCGTGGATCGGGTTCGTGGTACTGGCCGCATCCTCGGCGTCGTCGCGCTGTGGCTCGCCGCTGCGTTGCGTGTCGGCGCGATCGGCGTGGCGAGCCTGCTCGGACTTGCGGCGCAGGCGACCGACCCCCAGACGAGCGACGCGCCAGCGAAGGCAATCTTCGGACGCGTCGTCGACGGCAAGGGGCACGCGCTGCCGGACGCCGAGGTCTGGATCGTCGCCGTCGCGCCGTGGCGGATCGCCGATCTGACGCGGACGACGATCGCGCACGAAGCGTCGCCCGCGCCGATCGCGGTCCGGACGACCGTCGACGGTCGCTTCTCGATCCGCGGCGTCGAACGCGCGCACCTCGTCGTCCGCCATTCGTCCGGACTGGGTGCCGTCGTGCTCGACGCCACCGCCGGCGTACCGGAGCGCGTCGAAGCACTGCCGATGTCGGCTGTCGACGGTCTCGGCGACGGTCCGGTCGCGGTCGCGCTGGACGGGACGGACCGCCCTCGATTCGTCGCCGGCCTGCGTGGACCCCGCGTCGTCTTGCCCGCAGGAACGTTCCGACTGCTCGGCGGCACGCCCGTCGCAGATCACCGCGTGCAACTTCGCAGCGGAACGGCGACGACCGTCGTCCATCCAGGCTCACCGTGGCGCACGTCGCTCCGACTTCGCGACGATGCGACGCTGTTCCTCGTCGCGTGGCCCGACGCGCCGCTGCTGCGCGACGGTGACGACTGGATCGTGCCGCGCAGCGAAGGCCCACCGACGCTGGCGACGCGCACACCACTCGCCACTGGGGTTCGGTATGCGGTCGCGAGTCTCGCAGCCGAACTCGATCCGGTCGCCGAGCCGCAGCTCGCGCGGGTCGTGCTCCGGAACGACGCCGACGCGCCGATCGTCGGCGCTCGCGTCTGGACGCTCGCACTGCCGGCCGCCGGCCCCGAGTTGGTGTTCGCGAGCCGATCGGATGCGCTCGGCGTCGCGCACGTCGATCGGTCCGCCGCGCGTCATCGCGTGATCGTCCACGCGAACGGCCACGCCGTTGCGGCGCTCGACGACCTCCCCGTCGGCGCCACGCCGGTGATCACGCTCGTGCCGGAGGTCGCGTTCGAAGCCCTGGTCCGCGCGGCCGACGGACGGGCACTCGGCGCCGTCGCCGTGCACGTCGTGCCGGAGACGACCGGACGCGCCGGCGTCGTCGCGCACACCGACCGCCGCGGGCACGTCGCGCTCGGCGGTCTCGGCGCCGGCGTCGTCCGCATCCGCGCGTTCGCCGACGGTCACTCCTTCGACGAACGCGAAGTCCGTCTGCCCCAGACCAGCGAACTCGTCCTGACGGCGCGGCCCGGCGTCGCGTTGACCGGCCGCGTGTTCGTCGATGGAACGAGACCCGCGGAAGGTGCGGTCGTCGCACTCCGCGCCCCGTCGCGGACGTCGGCCGTCGACCGCACGACGGCGACCGACGCGGACGGGCGGTTCCGATTCGACGGACTGCCCGGCGACGTCACGTTCGTCGTGTCGGCCAGCCTCGAGCGCGGCGCGCACACGTGGTCGGGGCGCATCGTCGGGGCGCAGCCCGGCTCCGACGAATGGCGGATCGACCTCCGCCACGAGGATCCGCCGCCGCCCGGCGGCGGTCGGATCCGTTGAGGCGAGGAACGGGCGCTACAGCGCCGCGAGCAGCGGGAACTGCTGACCGAGCAGCGGTGCGCTCGGCACGTTCAACCACCGTTCGAGGATCGTCGCGTAGATGCTGCGGAAGTCGGTCGAGGTCGCACCGAACGTCGGATACCAGTTCGCGTACGGCGTCGTCGCAACCGACAGATCTGGGTAGGTCCCGTAGAACCCACCGACGACCGGAGTCCCGGCCAGATAGACGACGCCACCATGGCCGTGGTCGACACCGGACGAACCGTTCTCGCCGAACCGTCGGCTGAACTCACTGAAGACCATGACGACGACGTTCTGGTCGACGCCGTACGCCGCGAGGTCGTCGAGGAACGCTTTCACGCACGACGACACGTTGGTCAGCAGGTTCGCCATCGTCCCGGTGTGACCGGCACCGCGCACCGCGAGGTTCGCGTGCAGGTCCCATCCACCGGTGCTCGCGTAGTAGACGTGCGTTCCGAGCCCCGCCGTGATGTACCGCGCGGCCAGGCGAAGGTCGGTCGCGAGCGTCGAGTTCGGATACGTGACGCGGGGCGTGTAGCTCGCACCGGTCGACTGCAGCAACGCGCTGTCGGTGACGGCACTCGCGATGCCGCTCGCGGCGACTTGCAGAGTCGGACCCGCGGTCGGCCGCAGCACGAGCGCGTTCGAATGCAGCAACTGCGCCTGCAGAACGTTGTCGTTCCGAGTGCCGGTGTCGTAGGCGAACTGGAACGTCGCCGGGTTGCGCATGACGGGCACGCGATACCCCGAGAACGCACCGGACATCGCGCCCTCGATGTCGAGCGCGGGGAGTTGGAAGCCGCCGGTGTAGCCGTTGCGCAGGTAACGCCCGAGCCATCCGTCGGTGAACTGCGTCAGGTTCGTCCATCCGGACAGCCAGCGCGCCGTCGACTCCGGATGCGAGAGGTTCGGCGATGGATAGCCGACGTTGTTGACGACGGCGAGATCGCCACGGTCGTACAGGTCCTTGAACGCACGAAGGGCAATCGACCACTTCTGCGGAATGCTGCCGGAGATCGGCAACGTGCTGACGTTGTCGTTGTCGGCGATGCCGATTCCGGCCGTCGTTCGCGCTGCGTAATACTGCGGCGAGTTCACCGGGATGATCTGCGAGAAGTAGTCCCAACCGCCGGAGATCTGGATCACGACGAGCTTGCGCGTCGAGGATCCGCCGGCCGCCTGGAGCCACTGCGGTGCGAGTCTGCTGCCGAGCACGGTGCCCGCGCCGGCCGAAAGACTGCCGAGAAGGAAGTCACGTCTGGTCGTCATGGCGGGCCTCAGTTGAGCTGGTACTCGGGGAGAGCCAGGATCAGGTGCACGAGTCCGCGGACCTTCTCGCTGATCTTGGCAGGAGTGAACGTGAACGGGACCACGCCCGTGTCGACGCGATTCATGAAGTCGTAGAGCGCCGTTCGCACCGCTTGCGGCGGCTCGACGGGCAACAGGATCCGCAGGTAGTGGTCGACGATCGCGTTCGACGTCGTCAGGTTCGCGCGGACGATCTCGCGTGCCGGATCGAACCGATTCTGGAAGCCGGCGGTCGTCGAGACCTGCGTCAACTCGTTGGCGAAGTTCGCCCGCGCGACGATCGTCGACGAGTCGAGCCACGCGACGCCGTCTTCGAGCCCGAACGGATTCGTGTAGCGAAGCAGCGGATACCCCATCGCGACGATGCGCGCGCTCAGCGTGCGGTACGAGTTGACCGACGTGTTGGTCCCCCGCATCGCACCGATCACGAACTCGACCGGATTCTTGACGAGCGTCCCGATCGCCGCGTCGCTGTAGAAGTAGCGACTGCGCAGGATCGTGCTCATCAACGAGCGCAGGTTGAACTTGTCGGCACGGAACCGATTCGCGAGTTCGGTCACGAGCGCCGGCGACGGCGAAGGAGCGACGAAGTACTCCCAGATCTTGCGGACCATGTACTCCGCCGTCGCGGGCCACGGCAGGATGACGTTGTCGAACAGGTAGTAGACCTCCTGCTCGCCCATGCTCGGGATCGTCTGGCCGAGCACCGTCTTCGGCCCCGTGACGTGCCGCGACGCCGTGTAGAGGTAGGTGTTGTAGCCGTCGACGCCCCACCCGCTCAGGCACTTCGACACCTCGACGACGTCGGCCTGCGTGTAGCCGCCGTTGACGCCCATCGTGTAGAGCTCGAGCACTTCACGCCCGTAGTTCTCGTTGATGACCGGAACGCCCCCGCGCACGACACCATTCAGATAGTTGTCGAGCCAGTAGAGCATCGCCGGGTCGCGCGAGACGTCGATCAACATCTGGCGGAAGCTGCCGAGCCCGTGGCGGCGGAAGATGTTGACGTGCGGGATCAACAACGGCGACGCCTGCGTCGTCTCGACACCGACCGAGAAGTGGTCGGAGAAGAACAACGCCATCTTCTCCTTCAACGGATGGAAGCCGTGGACCATCTCGCTGAGCCACTGCGCGCGCTGCGCCGCGACGTCGTAGTTGAGGTCGAGGACTTCGCCGTGCGGCAGGACCTGCGCGCCAAAGCTGCGCAGACCGGCCGTGGACGGGATCAACAGCAGATCGACGGTGCGATCGACGCCGAGTGCGACGATCGCCGGAAGCTCTTCGGGGCGTGCGCCGAACCCGGCGCGACGCATCAGGTGTGCGGCCTTTCGTTCGTCGAAGGGATCGGAGGCAGACGGGACGAACGGTGCGAGATCGGCCGCGGGGTCGAAGTCCGCTCCATCGCCGGGTGTGGGCGGAGCGAGTG
>JAEYTU010000485.1 GCA_023433825.1 Planctomycetota bacterium | reverse complement strand
GGTTGGTACAACGCGATGATCCCGGCGCACGCGGCGCTCGCGGTGCTGGCGGCGATCGCGTTCGCGGCGGCGATTCGGCGCGGTGGGCGGACGTTGCTCGCCGCGATCGCGCTCGTCGTCGCGCAGTTCGTGCTGCTGGCCGAGGACCCGCGGCAGCACGTGCCGGATGCGCGCGCGCGGGCGAACGCGGAGGCGTTGTTCGCGGATCTGCGCGCCGTCGACGGCGAGGTCCTCGCGCCTTCGCATGTGTTCGCGCTGCACTTGGCCGGCAAGCCGATGCACGCCGACGGGACGGCGCTGTGGGATCTCGCGCGCGCGACGTCGCCGCGGGCCGCGGCGCTGCGTTCGGCCGTGGCGGCGCAGTTGCACGACGCGCTGCGGCGCGGCCGTTTCGCGGCGCTGCTGATCACCGACGAGTTCGCGACCGACCTTGCGGGCGGCCGCGCGGCGACGCTGGATCCGGCGTTCCCGCCCGGCGAGCACATGCACACCCGCACGCCCGGCGGCTTCGAGTCGCTGTGGTGGTTGCGGATGAGGTGAAACCAGGTTTGCCGGGGAAAGTGAAACGAAGGTGCCTGGCACCTTTGTTTCACTTTCCCAGGCAAAGTGAAACGAAAGTGCCTGGCACCTTCGTTTCAGAAACGCAGCGGATCGCGGAACGGCGTGCCGGGCAGAACGGTGAACGTCGTCGACGCGCCGTCGCGCGGGCGCACGAGGCGGTAGCGGCCGGGGAACAGCGCGCGCAGCGCGACGTGGCCGGCGATCGGGTTGAGGCGCTGCATCTCGCCGACGGCCTCGTCGCGAACGTCGAGCGCGTGCATCGCCAGCGGTGCGTCGTCGCGCGGCTCGACGGTCGTCGCGAGCCAGCCCGGAGTCAGCGGCCGCACGTCGACCGGCACGACCACGCTCGCCCCGGCGGCCACGTCGACGATCGCCAGCGCGTGCGGCGCACCATCGATCATGAACGCCTCGCCGAACCGCTGCAGCCGCAGTTGCCACAGCCCCGGCGGCACGCCGTCGAACGTCGCGACGCTGCTCGCCTCCACGTTCACCCGCTTGCCGATCCCCGGGTGCTTCTCGATCCCGCCGGCCGTCTCGCGCACCAGCAAGAACGTCAAGCTCTCGTCCGGCGCGTCGGCGACGCGCACCTGCACCGTGCCCGGCCGCGCCGCGACGACGCGGATCGGGTCCGCCGCCGTGCCAACTCCGGCGAACGGCGCCTGCACGACGGTCGCCGCGATCCCGCCGCCGCTCAGGCGGATCGCGCCGATCGTCGACGGATCGGTCCGGAGCACTGCCGCGACGCCATCGCGCCCCGTCGTCCCGAGCCCGACGCGCACGACGTCGAACAGCGACCGGAGCAGATTGCCCATCGACGCCACGCGAGCGCGCGCCGGCGTCCCCGAAGTGACGGCGCGCCCGATCGGATCGATGCACTCGACCTTCACGCCGTCACACGCGCTCCCGTCCGCATCGACCACGCGAACGTGCACGACCGGCGCCGCCTCGAGTCGCACGACGACGTCCGGCACCGCGGCGTCCCCGTCGCGGACCACACCCACGACGACGCGTTCGGCGATCGCGTGACGATCGTCGGGCCCGCAGACGAGCAGCCGCACCGAACCCGGCGGCATCTCGGTCAACGTCGCGACCCCCTTCGGCGCCTGCGCAACGCGCTCGACGAACGGCGTGGACGCCTCCCCGACCCAGCCGACCGTCGCACGTTCGATCGGTGCACCGGTCGCAGCGTCGACGACGGCGACGGTCAGTGAGCCGCTTCGCTGCAGCACGAATCGCAGCGGCGTGCCGTCATGACGAACGACGAACGTCGCCGCGGTGAACCCGCTCGGGCCGGCGACGAGAATCGACATGTCGTGGGCCGGATCGAGCGAGACGTCGCACGGCATCGTGAAGGTCCCGTCGGCCGCAGTTCGCACGGGATTCCAGTCCAGGTGCGGCGTTGCCCACGAGTCCGCGATCACCGTCGTCACAACGGCACCCTCGATCGGCCGATCCGCGTCGTCGACGACGACCCCACGCAGCGGCGGCACTTCCCGGCAGACGAACACGACCTCGGCGCCGTCCCCGTGGATCAGCGTGACCGGCGGCGCGAACCAACCCGACGCGCGCAACCCGACGCGCCACGCGCCCGGGATCAGCGGTGGCGTCGCGAACGCGTCGGCGTCCGTCACCGTCACTCCGCCGTGAAAGAGGTCGGACGTCCACCGATCGAGTCGCGCCACCGGCGTGCGCAACCCGACCGTCGCCGCCGCGATTCGAACGGGCGCACCGTCGCCGTCGACGAACCGCCCGCGCAGCGGCGTCGCCGTCGGGACGACGAGATCGCCGAGCGCGCCATCCTTCGGGACCGAGCCGTTTCGCTTCGCGCGGCCAGCGGCCTCCAGCGTCACCTTGCATCGCTGCGGAGCATCGGGAGTCGCGGCGAACGAGAACCGACCGTCGACCCCGGTGATCTGCGGCGGCCACGGTTGTCCCTTCCGATCGACATGCGTCATCGTGACCGTGACGTTCGCGAGCGGGCGGCCGAGTTCGTCGACGCAGCGTCCGGCGACGTTCGTCGTCGTCGCGGTGGCCGTGGCCGGCGGTCCGGTCGAAACCGCAGAACGTCCCGCCGCCGCCGTCGCCGTGGCTCCGAGCTCCGACTCCGGCGACGTCGCGCCGCTCGCACTCGCATTTGGCAGCGTCGCCCCCGTGTCGGCGATCGACGCGTCGGGCGCGGCCACTGCGTCGGGACCGCCACCACGCGACCACGCGAGCGCGACGGCAAGAACGACCAACATCGCGGCGAACCCGCCGCCGACCACGAGTTTCACGATCGATGCTCCTACGAAAGTCACCGCCGACGCCTGCGCGAGCAGCGCCGTGCGAACGACGCCGAGTCGATCCCCGACCGCGACGTCGACGACGGCCAGCGCCGGCAGCGCGTGACCGGCCGGCAGCAACCGCCGCAGCCGCGTGAGCCCGCGCGCGAACTGCATCCGCACCGTGT
>JAEYTU010000388.1 GCA_023433825.1 Planctomycetota bacterium | reverse complement strand
GCTCATGCCCGGACACGTGCACAACGGCAACCTGTGGTTCTTCCACGAGTCGCCGCAGTACGGCCTCGAGCCGTGGATCAGCGATGGCACGCTCGCCGGCACGCGGCTCGTCGCCGATCTCGTTCCGGGGACGAGCGGGTCGAGCAACTATCCGTTCCGGCCGAAGGTGTTCGAGTCGTTCCGCGGCAACGTCGTCTTCTCGGCGCTCGACGCGTCGAACACGTACCGCCTGTGGACGAGCGACGGGACCAGTGCCGGAACGCGGACGCTGACACCGCGCTCGTTCGGTCCGCCGAACTCGTACCAACCGGCGCTCGCGGTGTGGCAGGGCCGACTCTGCTACGCGTCGGGCGACCGGACGATCGCGCCGTACTCGCCGCTCGCGATCTGGGCGACGGACGGATCTCCCGGCGGCGAGGTGCGGCTGTAGGCCAACTCGCCACCGCACGTCGATGCGATCGACGAGATCCTGCCCGTCGGCAACACGCTGTTCGCGTACACGAACCAGTTCTCGGCGTTCGGTCGCGGCGCGATTGCGATCGACGCGACGACGCTGCGGGAGACCACGCTGCCCGGAGTCGTGCGCGCGGACGGCACGACCTCCGACGGCGTGCGGATGTTCTTCACGCAGAGCGATCCCGTGACCCGCGTCTCGCCGGGACCGATGGTGTCCGACGGAACGGCGAACGGAACGCGGCTCCTCGTCAACTTGACCGAGACGCGGACGGCGCCCGGCATGCGCTCGGCGCCCGAGCCGTTCGCCGGTCACGTCTGGTTCTTCGGCAACAACGGCCAGACCGGGAACGAGTTGTGGCGCACCGATGGAACGGCCGTCGGAACGGTGCCGCTGTCGGCGTCGTGGCCGGGTCCGATCCCCGACGTCGCCATCGGCCTTCGCCCGTGGCGCGTCGCGAATCGCCTGTGCTTCGTCGCCGACGACGGCCGCGGTCGCGCGGTCTGGTCGATCGACGGCGCCGGAACGACGACGCGACTGCTGCCAGTCGTGATCGCAATGCCGACCGAAGCTCGCGTGTTCGGAATCGATCGCGCGCCGACCGCGGGCGTCTACGACATCGTCGCGACCGACGGGACGACGGCCGGGACGACACGTGTCTACACGAACGCGTCGATCGCGAGCGGCATCGTCGCCGTCGAGGAGTCGGCGGCGTTCGTCAGTGCGGACAAGCTCGAGATCTGGCGCACCAGCGGTGCCGTCGCTGAAACGCGCTCCGTCTACCGCCACGCGAGTCCGCTGACGCTCCGCGGCGCCGCGGGCCGCCACGTTCTCGCGTCCGTCGACGCGCGGGCGATCCTCGCGGTCGACACGCTGACCGGTGCCGCGACCGTGCTCGCTCCGGCGAACTCGGCACCGCTGCGCACCGTGCATCCGCTCGGGAAGCTCGCCGTCCTGCAGTTCGCGTCGACGCCGCTCGACACGCTGCGCGTGACCGACGGCACCCTCGCCGGCACGGTCGACATCGGACCGATCCTCGCTCCGAACGCGATCTCGTCGTCACCCGGACGCGTCGTCGCCCTGCGCCGCGTCGTCGAGCGCATCGAAGTCTGGACGACCGACGGGACGCTTGCCGGCACGCGCGCGATCGCGACGTTGCCGCTCGGAATCACGCAGCCGTCGATCGGCGGGCTCGCCGAGGTCGCGCCGGGTCGGTTCACGTTCCACGTCAATGCGGGGACGACGCCCCCGCGCATCTACGTGACCGACGGCACACCGGCCGGCACGCGACTCGCCGCGATCGCGAACGGCGTGCAACGGCTCGACACGTCGATGGCACGGACCGGGGATCGGTTCGTCTTCGCCGCGACGACGCTCGACGAGGGCACCGAGCCGTTCACGTTCGATCTCGCGGAACTCGCGTTCGCGCAGTCGCAACGCGTCGGCGCCGGCTGCAGCAACGGTGCGACGCTCGTCCCCGACTTCGCGGCGATTGGCGCACCGACGCTCGGATCGGCGCGCTTCGCGCTCCGAATCACGCGCGCCGTTCCGTCGGCGCCGGTGGCGCTGCTGTTCGGCGATCGCGTCGCCCCGATCGACCTTGGCAATGGCTGCACGCTGTACGTGCCGCCGGCGGGATCCCTCGTGCTGCCGCTCGCGACCGACACCAGCGGCGCCGCGACGCTGGCGCTGCCGATTCCGGCGTCGGCGGCGTTACGCGGTTCGTCGTTCGTCGCGCAGGGGGCGATCTTCCAGTCGCAGACGACCACGCTCGGCTGGACGAACGCGCTGCGGTGCACGATCGGCGACTGACGCGCGAGTGACGCGCAGCGCCGGCGTCTTCGACGCTGTCCCGCTCGTCGGATCACCGGTGCATACTTCGGCACCTTGCGATCCCTCCTCGCGCCCCCTGTCCTCGCCGCGCTCGCCGCGCGCTCCCTCGTCGCCGAGGCCGGGCGCGCGTGTTGCGGCGCCCGCACCGGTGCGGCGTGACATGAGCGACGTGTCGGCCACGCCCAACGAGATCGTGATCTCCGAGTCGGCACGGATCCGGCTCGAGGAATTCCGCGTCGCGCACGAGACGCGCGTCTTGACGATCTTCTTCAGCGATCTCGTCGGCTCGACGCGCCTGCAGAGCGACCTCGGCAACCTGCGTGCGACCGAGATCGTCGGCAGGCACCGCGCCGTCGTGCGTGAGCTGCTCGCGACGTTCGACGGACGCGAAGTCGACACGCAGGGCGACTCGTTCCTGATCGTGTTCGCGGCGCCGTCCGAGGGCGTGCGGTTCGCACTGCGCCTCGTCGCCGCACTGCGCGTCGCGCGCGCAACCGAGCCCGGACTCCCCGAGGTCCGCATCGGCCTGCACCAAGGGCAGGTCGTCGTCGACCAATCGGGCCAGGGCGCGAAGGCGTTCGACGTCTACGGCCTGCAGGTGTCGACCGCGGCACGGATCATGGACCTCGCGTCGGGCGGCCAGATCCTGTGCTCACGCGCCGTGTTCGACGACGCACGCGCGATCCTGACGAAGGCCGACGTCGACGGCCTCGCCGCCGTCGCGTGGCGCAATCACGGCTCGTACCGGTTCCAGGGCGTCGGCGACGCACACGAAGTCTGCGAGGTCGGCGAGGAAGGCACGGCGCCGCTGCGTGCGCCGCCCGCCGGCACGAAGGGTTGGCCGCTGGCCGCCGGCGACGAGGAACTCGGCTGGCGCCCCGCCGCCGGCGTCGCCGTTCCCGGAACGAGTTGGATCCTCGAGAGCAAGCTCGGCGAAGGCGGGTTCGGCGAGGTCTGGAAGGCCAAGAACCGCGCCGACCGCTCGACCCAGGTGTTCAAGTTCTGCTTCCGCCGCGACCGGCTCCCGGCGCTGAAGCGCGAGGCGCGGTTGCTGAAGCGTCTGCGTCTGCACGCGCACCCGAGCATCGTGCAGGTCTACGACGTCACCGAGGGCGACCGACCGCCGTTCTTCCTGGAGATGGAATACGTCGACGGCCCATCGGTCGAGACGTGGCTCGCCGGCGATCCACCGCTCGCGGAGCGGCTCGAGGTCGTCGCGCAGAGCGCCGACGCGCTCGACGTCGTGCACGCCGCAGGGATCACGCACCGCGACGTCAAGCCGTCGAACCTGCTGCTGACGCGCCGCGGCGACGGCGCGCTGCTCGCGAAGCTCGCCGACTTCGGCCTGGGCGCCGCCGAAGACGAGGACCTGCTGAAGAGCGTCTCGTCGTCGCGCGCGGACGGCCTCGTCGGAACGTCGGACTACCTCGCACCGGAACGCCGCGCCGGCGGGCCAGCGACGCCGCAGAGCGATCTGTTCGCGCTCGGTCTGACGCTCTACCAGATCGTCGTCGGCGACGTGACGCGCGCGCTGCCGATCGACTGGGAGGCACGGCTGCCCGACGAAATCGTGCGCGACGACGTTCGCCGTTGCATCGCGCCCGATCCCGCCGACCGGTGGCGTCACGCCGGCGATCTCGCGAAGGCGCTGCGCGCGCACGACGGGCGGCTCGCGCAACGCGCGCTCGAACGGTCGCACAC
>JAEYTU010000382.1 GCA_023433825.1 Planctomycetota bacterium | reverse complement strand
GTGGTATCGCGATCGGCGGCTGGTGTGGGCGCTCGCCGCGTCGCTGCCGATCGGGATCGTGTTCTTCCAGTTGCTCGCGGCGCTGCCGCTGCATCTGAAGCGCACGCTGGCGATGAGTGAGTCGGAGGTCGGGATGCTGTTCGCGATCAACACGGTGCTGATCGTGCTGACCGAGGTGCCGCTGAACGCCGCGACGTCGCGTTGGACGCACCGGGGCAGCCTCGCGCTCGGTGCCGCGCTGACGGCGATCGGCTTCGGCGCGACGGTGATCGCGTTCGGTCCGTGGACGGCGGCGGCGACCGTCGTCGTGTGGACCGTCGGCGAGATGATCCTGTTCCCGGCGCTGGCGGCGCACGTGTCGGAGCTCGCGCCGCCGGGACGACGCGGCCACTACATGGGCCTGTACTCGATGACGTTCGGCGTGGCGTTCGCGATCGGTCCGCTGATCGGCACGCAACTGCTCGCGCACGGCGGCGGGACGCTGCTGTGGCCGGTCATGCTGGCGATCGGCGCGCTTTCGACGGGGATGTTCCTGCGGGTGCGAGGGTGAAAGTGAAACGAAGGTGCCTGGCACCTTTGTTTCACTTTCTCCGGCGAAGTGAAACGAACGTGCCAGGCACTTTCGTTTCAGATTTCGCCGAGCAGCGGGGCGGGGGTCGCGTCGGGGCGCGTGAAGAGGAGCTGCACGTCGCCGAGGTAGCGCTCGGCGAAGCCGCCTTCGCAGTAGCAGAGGTAGTAGTCGAACGTGCGCAGGAAGCGCTCCGGCGCGCCGAGGGCGCGGATCGCGTCGAGGTTTCGATAGAAGTTGCGCCGCCACGCGCGCAGCGTCGGCACGTAGTGCGGGCCGATCTCCTCCAGGTGCACGAGGCGCAAGTCGGTCCGCCGCGCCGCCGCGAGCATCGCCGTCGTCGACGGGATCACACTCCCCGGAAACACGTGCCGCCGAATGAAGTCGACGTCGCGCCGCGCGCGGTCGTACTCACGGTCGAGGATCGTGATCGCCTGGATCGCGGCGAGGCCGTCCGGCGCCAGCAGGCGCTCGATCGCCGCGAAGTACGCCGGCAGGTTCTCGTGGCCGACGGCCTCGATCATCTCGACGGACACCAGCCGGTCGTACCGACCGGTCATGTCGCGATAGTCCTGCTGCACGACCGTCACGCGATCCGACACGCCGGCGGCGGCGATGCGCGCGGTCGCGGCGGCGAACTGCTCCTTCGAGATCGTCGTCGTCGTGACGCGGCAGCCGTACCGCGTCGCCGCATGCACGGCGAATGCGCCCCAACCGGTGCCGATCTCGACCAGATGATGCTCGGGCCGAAGTCGCAACTTGCGGCACAGGCGATCGATCTTGGCGATCGACGCCTCGCGCAGCGTCGTCGTCGGCGTCGCGAAGATGCCCGCCGAGTACGTCATCGTGTCGTCGAGGACGTGCGCGAAGAACTCGTTCCCGAGGTCGTAGTGCGCCGCGATGTTCCGCTTCGCGCCGCGCCGCGAGTTGCGTCGCAGCCAGTCGAGGATCTTGAACGTCGGCCGCGTCAGCCGCGCGAGCCCGCGCTCCATCCGGTACAGCGACGCGCGATTGCGGATCGCGATCCGGATCAGCGTCGGCAGGTCGTCGCAGGTCCAGTGCCCGTCGAGGTACGACTCCGCGGCCCCGAGCGCACCACGCAGTGCCGTCGCCGCGAACAGTTCGGGATCGTGAACGTCGATCCGCGCGCGCAGCCCGCCCGCATCGACGTCGCTCCCGTAGCGATCGACATGTCTGCTGCCGACGTCGTGGAACTCGACGACACCACGCCGGAGGTCACGCCACGCCCGCAAGACGGCTGACTTCGCGAACCGCTGGAATGCCGTCGAACCGCCGCGCGCGGCGACACCGGCGAATGGGCTCTGCAGCGGACTTTCGACCGTCGTCACGTCTGGCATTCCTCCTGCCCGGCTGCGGTCACCCGAGATCCGTCGAAGAACTTCGTGGTCCCGCTGGTCGGGCGCGGAACAATGGCCGCCCTCGCGTCCTGGCTCCACGATCTTGTCTGCGGGTGACCCCGTAGGCGGACGCGTGGCGTCCATCGGCGCCGACCCCGTTCCCCGAGATTCCTACCGCCATGAAATCGACTCCCTACCTCGCCGCCGCCGCTCTCGCCGTCCTCGCCACCGAGGCCCACGCGCAGTTGCGGCAGATCGTCAGTCCCTCGAACGCCGCGACAGTCGAGGGCGTGTCTCGACTCGGCTTCCCGTGGGGCGGCAACTCGGCGTTGCGGTATCAGCAGCTCTACGGTTTGTCCGCGGATCCGACTGCGGTCGGGTTGATCAATCAGGTCGCGTTTCGACGCGACAACGACACTGCTGTCACGAGCGGCAACTACGCCGCGTTCAGCCCGAACTTTCAGCTCAGCGTCAGCACGAGTCCGCGCACGACGATGACGATGAGCAAGACGTTCGCCGCGAACATCGGCACCGACGTGCAGGTCGTGCACACCGGTTCGCTGAACTGGCCGGCGCAGGTCAAGGCGCCGCCCGGACCGACGCCGTTCGCCTACGCAATTCCGTTCACGACGCCATTCCTCTACGTCTCGCCGACAGGCGACATCCTGCTCGACTTCGCCGTGACCTCGCCGAACAACACGAACACGTCGTTCTTCAGCGACGCGTCCCCGTCGGGCGGCGGTTCGGTGTCGCGCCAGCTCGGACCTGGATGCCCGTCCGGCGTCAATCTGGTCTCTGTGTTCTCGAATTGGGGCCCGGGATCGACCGCGAGAATCCTGCAGTACGACGGCGCCGGCAACGTCCCGTCGGTCCTCTCGATCGGCAGCACGTCGCCGACCTACGGTGGCGTCCCGCTGCCTTTCGACCTTGCCCCGCTCGGCGCACCGGGCTGCAGGGTCTACCACGACAACTTGCTGCAGATCCAAGGCACGATGTCTGGGACGGCCGGCATCTACACGGGGCGTTGGGACTTCACATTCGAGATCCCCAACAACCCGTTCCTGGCCGGTTTCCAGGTCCGCACGCAGTTCATCAACCTCGCTGACATCGGTGCGAACAACCCGATGAACCTGTCGGTGTCGGCGGGTCACGAGATCACGATTGCGACGCCAGCGCCTGGTCGACCGCCACACAGTGAGGCCCACGCGAGCGGTCTGACCGCCACCGTCGCAGCACTGTTGCAGCAGGGAGCCGGCATCGTCACGGAGTTCCAGTTCCTCTGACCGTCGCACGCGGGTGCGCGAAGAACTGCGCCCGCTTGAGGCGCAGCCGCAGCGCCTGCCAGTAGATCGCCGCGACGACTTTGACGGTCGTCGCGGGATGTCGCGCGAGTACGGCGGCCATTCCGCGGCCGTCGAGTGGACGGCGCGTCATCGCGAGCGTCGCGTCGAACACCACGCGACCGGCGCTCCGGTCCTCCATACGCACGGCGACGCGTTCGCCCGGGGTCGTGAAACGCCAGTCGTAGTCGAGCTCCATCGGCAGGAACGGTGAGACGTGGAACGCCTTCCGAAACTGCCAGCGCAGCGTTGCTCCGTCGCCAGCGGCCTCGGCCTCCGACACGGCCAGCACGTAGGCGTGGCGCTCCCGCCACGGGGTGTTCGTGATCTCGGCGACGACGTGGGTCAGCGTTCGACCGTCGGTCGCGAAGCAGTAGTAGAAGGTCACCGGGTTGAAGCAGAACCCGAACATCGCGAGCTGCGTCAGCATCCGGATCGGGCCGGACGGGCGTTCGCCGGTGCGCGCCTCGACCAGCTCGCGAACGGCGACGTCGAGCGGGACCGTCGCGTCGCCGAGGTAGTCGCGCCGCCGGTAGCGCGCCAGCGCGATCCGCCGCGCCGACCACAGCCACCGACCGTCGAGTGCCTGCGGCAGTTCGCCGAGGTCGAGATAGACGAGCCACAGTCGATAGCGGAACGCGTGCGCCGGCTCCGCGCGCGAGTGATGGACGACGCCGGTGTAGAGGCAGCTCGCGCTCGGCGTCATGGCGCGACGAGCCGGTCGGAATCGACACCGCGTCCGGCGCCGAGCCCGAGCCCGAACGCGCGCGCGACGCGCAGCCCGCTCGCGACGCCGTCCTCGTGGAACCCATGCCCCCACCACGCGCCGCAGAAGTGCGTCCGACGCACGCCGCTGATCTCGGCCCACCGCCGCTGCGCGCGCACGGCGCCGTGGTCGAACACCGGGTGCTCGTACTGCAGCCGCCGCAGCACACGCGCCGGGTCGATTCGCTCGGTCTGGTTCAGCGTCACGAGGTAGTGGTCGGGCTCGGCGAGGCCCTGCAGGACGTTCATGTCGTAGGTCACGGTCACGTCGGCCGACGGCGACGACGGCAGCCGGTAGTTCCATCCGGCCCAGGCACGTCGCCGCCCGGGCAGCAGCGCGACGTCGGTGTGCAGCGCGGTGTCGTTGCGCCGGAAGCGCACGGCGGCGAGGACGTCGCGCTCGACGTCCGACGGATCGGCGAGCAGCGCGAGGGCCTGATCGGCGTGCGTCGCGAGGACGACGTGGTCGAACCGCTCCGGCGGTGCGTCCTGCGTCGCGAGATCCACGCCATCGACCTGCCGACGAACGGCGACGACGCGCCGCCCGACGTGGAACTTCGCGCGCATCCGCGCACGCATCCGATCGACGTAGGTCCGCGAGCCACCGACGATCGTTCGCCAGATCGGACGCCCGGTCGCCGACAGCATCCCGTGATTGCGGAGGAAGCCGAGCATCGACCGCGCCGGGAACGAACCGATCTGGACCGGATCCGCCGACCAGATCGCCGCCGCCATCGGGAACAGGAACCGTTCACGAAACCACGTCCCGTACGACCGGCGCGCGACGAAGTCGGCCAGGGTCTGCGTCTCGTCGGCCGTCGCGAGGTAGTCGTTCGCGTCGCGGTGGAAACGCGCGATGTCGCGCAGCATCGCGAGGAACCGCGGCCGAACGGCGTTGCGTTTCTGCGCGAACAGTCCGCACCAGCTCCCGCCGTTGTATTCGAGCCCGGTCTGCTCGCAGGCGACGCTGAAGCTCATCGTCCCCGGGCGCGACAGCACGCCGAGTTCGCCGAGCAGCGCGACGAAGTTCGGATACGTGCGGTCGTTGAACACGATGAATCCGGTGTCGACCGGAACGGTGCGACCGCGCGACGCGACGTCGACCGTGTGCACGTGCCCGCCGACACGCGGATCGGCCTCGAACACGGTCACGTCGTGCGCCTTGTCGAGGACGTAGGCCGCGACGAGTCCGGAGACTCCCGAACCGACGACGGCGATCCGCATCGTTCAGCCTGCGACCCGACGCGGACGCTTCTCGCCGCGGATCACGTGCTCGGGCACCGGACGCAGGTCCCAGACGAGGCCCAGCATCGCGAGCAGACGCAGCCCCCACCACGTGAGGTCGATCTGCCACCAGTGGAAACCCTGACGAACGCTCGCCGGGTAGTGGTGGTGATTGTTGTGCCAGCCTTCGCCGAGCGTGACGAGTGCCAGCAGCAGACTGTTGCGACTCTGGTCGCGCGTCGGGTACCTGCGCCGGCCGAGCAGGTGTGCGAGCGAGTTGATCGAGCTGGTGCCGTGGAAGACCAGCGTCGTCGACACGAAGAACCCCCAGACCAGCAGTTGCCAACCGTCGACGCCGAGGTGCGGATGCGCGCGCCCGAGCCAGTCGCCGACGACGAACGTCGTGATCGCCAGCGCGAACGGGACCAACGTGTCGAACCGGTCGAGCAGGCGCAGCTCGCGGTAGCCGGCGAAGTCCTTCACCTTCTGCAGGTCGGTCAGGAAGTTCGAACGGCACGTCAGCCACCCCATGTGGCTCCACAGGAAGCCGTGCTGATGCGGCGAATGAACGTCGCCGACCTCGTCCGAGCGCTGGTGGTGCAGTCGGTGGTGACAGGCCCACCACAGCGGCCCGCGCTGCGCCGACGAGTTGGCCAGCACCGCGAACGCGAACTGCGCCGGGCGCGATGTCTTGAACGCGCGGTGCGAGAAGTAGCGGTGGTAGAAGGCCGTGACCGCGAACATCCGCACGAGGTACAGGCCGAGGCAGACCAGCACGGCCGTCCAACTGGCGCCGACGAAGATCACACCGAGGCAGCCGACGTGCAGCAGGACGAACGGCAGGACGCGCGACCAGTCGACCTTCTGCCGGTCGCTCCAGCAGTCCTCGGGGCGCAGCGCCTCGGCATCGAACCACCTGGCGATGCCGATACCGATCACGCGAAACGGACGGAGCAACGGGTGAGACATGCGGGACGAGGCGCGCTGCGGGACGAGGGGGCGTTCTATCGCTCAGCGAATTGCGTCAGACAACGTTTTCGGATCGCGCTTCGAGACGAACGTGATCGCCGCCACCGCCGCGGCGTCGACGGTCGCCTTGAAAGCCGACATCCCCCGGTCGAACCTCCGGCCCCGTGCTCGCCCCCCCGCTCGCGTTCGCGCTCGAGCCGTACCTGCACCTGCCGCTGATCGGCCTGTGCATCGTCGGCGCGATGATGCTGCTGCTGTGGATCGCGCACATCCCGCTGAAGGACGCCGGGATCGTCGACGTCGGCTGGACCGTCGGGTTGGTCGTCCTCGCGGTGCTCTACGCCCTGCTCGGCGACGGCGTCCCGTGGCGGCGGGGGCTGATCGCGGCGCTGGTCGGCGTCTGGGGTCTGCGGCTCGCGACGCACTTGCTGCGCGACCGCGTCGTCGGGAAGCCCGAGGACGGCCGTTACCGCGCGATGCGCGCGTCGTTGGGCGATCGGTTCGTCGCCTGGATGCTGCCGTTCTTCCTCGCGCAGGGCGTGCTCGACGTCGTGCTGTCGGCGCCGTTCCTGTTGGCAGCGCGTGATCCTGACGCGAGCGTCAGAGTCACCGACGTCGCCGGCGTCGCTGTCTTCGCGATCGGGTTCGTCGGCGTCGCGGTCGCCGATCGCCAGTTGGCGGCATGGCGCGCCGATCCGAGCAACCGCGGCAAGACCTGCCGGTCGGGACTGTGGAGCGTCTCGCGCCACCCGAACTACTTCTTCGAATGGATCCTGTGGTGCGGCTACGCCGTCGTCGCGACGCCAGCGCCGTACGGGTGGATCGCGTGGACCGCGCCGGCGCTGATCCTGCTGTTCGTGACCTGCCTGACCGGAATCCCGTACACGGAACGGCAGGCGTTGAAGTCGCGCGGCGACGACTACCGCGACTACCAGGCGACGACGAGCGCGTTCCTGCCGTGGTTCCGGCGCAACAGGGCACCGCGCGCTGCCGCGCGGCACGGATGAGCCTTCGCCGATGAGCTGGTACGAGCCGCTGATCGACCGCGGGTGGCTGCCCGACGTCGTCGTCCGCATCGGGATCCGACGCCTGCTGCGCGCGCGGCTCGCCGAGCTGTCGGCGGGCGGTGTCGACGGTGCGCAGCGGCGGTTCATGGCGCACCTCGCAGCCCTCGACGCGAGTCCGCCGGTCGTCCACGCCGACGCGGCCAACGCGCAGCACTACGAGGTGCCGGCCGAGTTCTTCGCGACCGTGCTCGGGCGAAGGCTCAAGTACAGCAGCGGCTGGTTCGCGCCCGGCGTCGACGATCTGGATCGCGCGGAGACGGCGATGCTCGAGCTCTACGCGACGCGCGCCGGCCTCGCCGACGGCATGCGCGTTCTCGATCTCGGCTGTGGCTGGGGCTCGTTGTCGCTGTGGATCGCCGAACGCCACCCGGCGTGCCGCGTGCTCGCCGTCTCGAACTCGGCCGTGCAGCGGCGCTTTCTCGAAGCACAGATCGCCGAGCGCGGACTGCGCAACGTCGAGGTCGTGACCTGCGACGTCGCCGACTTCACGACCGATGCCCGCTTCGATCGTGTGTTCTCGATCGAGATGCTGGAGCACGTCCGCAACCACCGTGCGATCTTCGCGAAGGTCGCGACGCTGCTCGCACCGCACGGTCGCGTGTTCGTGCACGTGTTCACGCACCGCGACCATGGCTACACGTTCGACGGCGACGGCGCGGGCGATTGGATGAGCCGTCACTTCTTCACCGGCGGGCAGATGCCGGCGGACCGGCAGTTCCTCTACCTGCAAGACGACCTCCGGATCGTCGATCACTGGCGCGTCGACGGGACGCACTACGGGAAGACGGCGCGTGCATGGCTCGCGAACCTCGATCGCCGCCGCGCCGACGTCGAACGGATCTTCGCCGCCGCCGGCGACCCGGCGCCGCGCACGTCGATCGCGCGTTGGCGCGTGTTCTTCCTGGCCTGCGAGGAGCTGTGGAAGTTCCGCCGCGGCACCGAGTGGTTCGTCTCCCACTACCTGTTCGAGGCCCGATGACGACGCGCGACGCTGCACCGATCGAACGCATCCCCGCCGACGTCCTCGCGACGCCGTGCGAAGGTCACAACCTCTCCCCCGCGCCGCTCGCCGAACACCTCGGCACGACGGCGACGCTGCTCGTCTTCCTGCGGCACTTGGGTTGACTGTTCTGCCGTGAAACCCTCCGGGACGTCCGCGCCGCGGTCGCGCGCGCGGCGTCCCCGCCGCCGTTGCTGTTCGTCCATCCCGCCGACGTCGCCGCCGGCGACGAGTTCTTCGCTTCGACGTGGCCGGAGGCGCGCGCGATCGCCGATCCGCGGCTCGTGCTGTACGTCGCATTCGGCCTCGAACGCGGCGGCCTGATGCAGTTCGTCGGTGCGCGCCCGCTCGTCTGCGCGATCCGTGCACTCGTCAAAGGCAACGGGATCGGGCGTCCGGTCGGCGACGTGCGGCAGATGCCTGGCGCGTTCGTCGTTCGCTCGGATCGCGTGCTCGCGACGCACGTGGCGACGCATGCCGGCGACCATCCCGACTGGGATCGGATGCTCGCGCGCGCCATCGACGCGTCCGCCGCGACCGACTGACCGAAGCGATTCTCCTGGCTCTCACGCAATCCTTCGGGGTCGTGCGTCCTGGTGCTATCGTCCCGCGCCCATTTGTCGGAACCCCGCTGCATCGTTCGCACATGAGAAAGCTGACCGCCGCCTTCCTGTTGGCCGCCGCGTTCGCGGCCGCCGCTCCCCGCGCCCAGGAGACTCTCGGACTGGGCAAGATGTGGACGTTCGAGAAGCCGCCGCTCGGCTACCTGAAGGAGGAGTACGGGTTCGAACCGACCCAGGAGTGGCTCGACATGCTGCGCCTCGCGTCGCTGCGCTTCGGCGACTGGTGCTCGGCGTCGTTCGTCTCGCCGCAGGGCCTGATCATGTCGAACCACCACTGCATGCGGGACAACGTCGCGAAGGCGAGCCCGCCGGATCAGGACCTCGTCAAGAACGGCTTCTACGCGAAGGCGCTCGAAGACGAACTCCCGCTGCCGGACGTCACCGTGCAGCAGCTCGTCGGGATGGAGGACGTGACCGAGCGGATCAACGCCGGGATCGTCGACGGCGACGACCTCGCGACGATCGCGAAGAAGCGCGCCGAGAACACCGAGAAGGTCCTCGCGGCAGCGAAGGAGGCGAAGCCCGGTTTCACGCCGCAGGTCGTCGCGCTGCACCAGGGCGCCATTCACCAGCTCTACACCTACAAGGTCTACGACGACGTCCGGCTCGTCTGCGCGCCGCACCTGCAGACCGCGCACTTCGGCGGTGACCCGGACAACTTCACGTATCCGCGCTGGTCGATCGACTTCGGGTTCTGCCGCGCCTACGAGGACGGCAAGCCCGCCGACACGAGCAAGCACTACTTCAAGTGGCACACGGCCGGCGCGAAGGAAAACGAGGTCGTGTTCGTGACCGGCAATCCCGGCTCGACCGGACGCCTGCTGACCTACGCGCAGATGGAGACCGTGCGCGACGCCGAGTACCCGATGCAGCTCGACTTCGTCGACTCGCAGCTCGAGATCGTTCGCAAGTTCGTCGAGCGTGTGCCGCAGGCCGAGAAGCAGCTGAAGCCGACGATCCTGAACTTCGAGAACTCGCAGAAGGCGATCCGTGGCTACCTCAGCGGTCTGCTCGATCCGAAGCTGATGGCGGAGAAGCAGGCGGCGGAGGCGGCGTTCCGCGCGAAGGTCGACGCCGATCCGGATGCGAAGGCGAAGTACGGCAAGGCGTGGGACGAACTCGCCGCGCTGTCGAAGCGCAAGCTCGCGGCGATTCCGAAGGTCGCGCTGCAGACGCCCAGCTACTCGGCGGCGCTGCAGAAGGGGCTCGCGATCGTCAACGCGACGTCGCCGGACGCGTCGGAAGAGGAACGCGCCGCGGCGCGCGCGCAGGTCGACGAGATCGAGATCCGCGCTTCGCACCCGCTGTACGACCCGCTGCTCGACAATCACCTTCGCCTCGCGGCGAAGTGGCTCGGCAAGGACGACCCGTACGTCGTCGCGATTCTCGGTGACAAGGAACCGGCGCAGGCGCGCATGGCGCTCGTGCGGACGAAGCTGCGTCAGAGCGCATACGTCGCCGAGCTGCTCGAAGGCGGACACGAAGCGGTCGCGAAGTCGGACGACGTCGCGATCGTCGCGGCCCGCACGCTCGCGCCGATGATGCGTGCGAACCAGAAGCTGAACGAAGAGATCGAGGCGCTGGAGTCGGTGCTCGGCTCGCAGATCGGGTTGGCGCTGTTCAAGGTCTACGGCGACGGCGTCAGCCCGGACGCGACGATGACGCTGCGCTTCGCCGACGGCCGCGTGAAGGGCTATCCGTACAACGGCACGCTGGCGCCGTACCGGACGACGTTCCACGGGCTCTATGCACGCAACCTGGAGTTCGACGGCAAGCATCCATTCGACCTCCCGCAGGTCTGGCTCGACCGCAAGGACGCCGTCGACCTGACGAAGTCGGTCTGCTTCGTCAGCACGAACGACATCATCGGCGGCAACTCGGGCAGCCCGGTCGTCGACAAGGAACTGCGTGTCGTCGGTCTGATCTTCGACGGCAACATCGAGCAGCTCCCGAACCGGTTCCTGTACCGCGACACCGTGCAACGCTCGGTGTCGGTCCACACCGAGTCGATCATCCAGTCGCTGCGGAAGATCTACGACGCCGGCAGGCTGGCCGACGAACTCGAAGGCACGACCGGGAACGGCGAGGGCGGAAAGTGACGCGCGGGCGCACCGTCGCGGCGTTCTGCGTCGCTGCGGCGGCGTTCGTCCTGCCGGTCGCTGGCCTCGCTGCGCAGCAGCCGGGGCTCGGCCGGATGTGGACGTTCGAGAACGCGCCACTCGCGTACCTGAAGCAGGAGTACGGCTTCGCCCCGACGCAGGAGTGGCTCGACATGCTGCGGCTGTCGGCGCTGCGATTCGGCGACGGGTGTTCGGCGTCGTTCGTCTCGCCGAAGGGGCTGATCCTTACGAACCATCACTGCGCACGCGATCGGATCGCCGAGATCAGCACCGAGGACAAGGATCTGGTCGCGAACGGCTTCTACGCGCGCGCGCTGGCCGACGAGCTGCCGCTGCCCGGGCTGACCGTGCAGCAGCTCGCCGCGATGTCGGACGTGACCGCCGCGATGAACGACGGGATCACCGCCGACGACAACGACGAGACGTCGGCAGCCAAGCGGTCGAACAACGAGCAGGCGATCCTCGCGAAGGCGGCGGAGGACCATCCTGAGCTCGACGCACAGATCGTCACGCTGTTCCAGGGCGCGCAGTACCAGCTGTACCTCTACCGGAACTACGACGACGTTCGCCTCGTCTGCGCACCGCACCTGCAGGCCGCGTACTTCGGCGGCGATCCGGACAACTTCACGTACCCGCGCTACTGCCTCGACTTCGCGTTCGTCCGCGCCTACGTCGACGGCAAGCCGGCCGACACGAGCAAGCACTGGTTCCGTTGGAACGCCGCCGGGCCGAAGGAGAACGACCTCGTCTTCGTCGTCGGCAACCCCGGTTCGACCGACCGTCTGCTGACGAAGGCGCAGATGGAGTACCAC
>JAEYTU010000342.1 GCA_023433825.1 Planctomycetota bacterium | reverse complement strand
CTCTTCGGCCTGGTCGAAGGGTCGAACATCGGCGAAGAGCTGGCCAAGCCGGAGACCTGGAAGCTGATCCAGAAGGCGATGATGGCCGACCCGGAGATCAAGATGACGATGAAGGCGAACGCGATGGACGTCGGCGGCGTCAAGGTCCACCGGATGGACATCGACATGGGCGACAGCGCCCTCGAGATGCCGCCGATGATGCTGACGGACGGCAAGATGGCGACGTACTTCGCAGTGACGCCGCGCTACTACGTCATGTCGATGTTGTCGGGCGCCGAAGCCGGCATGAAGGGAATGCTCGAGTCGACGGCCACGGACGCGACCAAGCGCGCGCCGCTGCCGGGCAATGCGCTGCTGACGTTCACGATGGACATCCACGGATTCGCGGAGTCGATCGGCGAGCACGCCGACGAAGACATGCCGAAGTCGTTCCAGCTGTCGCTCGCGCCGAAGGGTCCGGGACTGCAGCTGAAGGTGAACGTGAAGTGACGCCGGGCAAGACCAAGAAGTCGCTGCTGCGCGAACGGATCCAGCACCTGTCGCTGGATTCGTTCGATCCGGTCTCGTTGGTCGACGGCATGGCGCACATGGCCTTCCAAGCCAGGAACACGGCGTCCGCCGCGCACATCTACGAACAGATGCTGCGCGACAAGGACTGCACCGTGATCCTGTGCCTGGCGGGGTCGCTGATCAGCGCCGGACTGAAGAAGGTCATCCAGCAGATGGTCACGCACGACATGGTCGACGCGATCGTCTCGACGGGTGCCAACATCGTCGATCAGGACTTCTTCGAGGGACTCGGGTACCACCACTACAAGGGGACCCAGTTCATCGACGACAACATGCTCCGCGAGCAGGCGATCGATCGGATCTACGACACGTACATCGACGAGGACGAACTTCGCGCGTGCGACGACGTGATGCACGAGATCGCGAACTCGTTGGAGCCGCGCGCGTGGTCGTCTCGCGAATTCATTCGCGAGATGGGCGCGTACTTGAAGAAGCACGGCAAGGACAAGGACTCGATCGTCCTCGCGTGCTACGAGAAAGAGGTCCCGATCTTCTGCCCCGCGTTCAGCGACTGCAGCGCCGGCTTCGGCTTGGTCATGCACCAGTACCACGCGGGTCTGCAGGGCAAGCCTGTCGTCGCGATCGACTCTGCAAAGGACTTCCTGGAGCTGACGCGGATCAAGCTCGACTCCAGCAACGACACCGGTCTGTTCATGATCGGTGGTGGTGTTCCGAAGAACTTCGCGCAGGACATCGTCGTCGCTGCCGAGTGCCTCGGGAAGGAAGTGTCGATGCACAAGTACGCCGTGCAGATCACGGTCGCCGACGAACGCGACGGCGCGTTGTCGGGCTCGACGCTGAAGGAGGCCTGCTCGTGGGGCAAGGTCTCGATGAGCCACGAGCAGATGGTGTTCGGCGAAGCCACGGTCGTGATGCCGCTCGTCGTCGGTTACGCCTACCACAAGAAGGCGTATGCCGGCCGCGTCGCGCGCCGTCTCGGCCGACACCTCGACACCGTCCCGAGCAAGGGCTGACGAACGTCGCCCCCGGCGCCGCGTCGATGCGTGCGCCGGGGTGTGCGTTGGGCCCGTAGCCGAACGTGGTTCCCGAGGTCGAAGCACAGAAGCAACGCAGCTGGCTCGCCATCTTCGCCGGCGCGCTGCTCGTCTTCGCCGGAGTCCGGGCGATGACGACGTCCGGACTGCTCGTCGCGCCGATCCTGGTCGGCTCCGGCGTCTGGATCGTCGGCCGCGGCGCGACACGGTTGCTTCGGCTACACGCCTACGAGTTGGAGGAGATGCGCCGCATCCGCGCCGGTATCCGCGACGACTTCCGTCGAGCGAGCCTGCCGCGGCGGATCTTCCTGTTGCTGCTCGCGATCGCAGAGGTCGACGGCAAACGTGGCGACGCCGAACGCGAACTCGTGCGCAGGTTCCTTCTGACCCGCTTCGCCGATCCCGCGACGATCGCCGACCTGCGCGCATGGGAGGCATTCCGGCTTCAGCCGCAGCAGGTGCGGCAGCTGTGCGCGGAACTTCGTGAGACGCTCTCGCGGGTCGAGCGGGAGACGCTGTTCCACTGGTGCTGCCTGATCACGCTCGTCGACCGTCGGTTCGATGCCGCAGAACGGTCGATCCTGCAAGACGTCGCGAAGGGACTCGGGCTCGCGCCCGACGTCGCACGTCAGCTGTTCCTGCATGCGAAGCAGTCCGTGCTGCGCGACGACGCACGGAACGGCGCCGGGCGAACCGAGACCGGCTCCGGCGGTGACGCAGGTGCACGTCGTCCACGTTCGCCGTCGACACCGCGCGCCGAGGCGCTCGAACTGCTGAACCTCCCCGCCGACGCGACGCCCGATCAGATCCGCAAACGGCACCGCGAACTCGTCCGCGAACATCACCCCGACGCACACGCGCACTTGGGCCCGGTCGCGGCGGCCGAAGCGACGGAGCGGTTTCGCGAGATCCAGCGCGCCTACGAAGTGCTCGTCTCGGCCCGCCGCGAGTAACGTCCGCGCATGGTCGAAATCGACGCGGTCTACGACGGCTCGCTCCGCTGCACGGCGACACACGGTCCGTCTGGCATCTCGCTCTCCACCGACGCACCGAAGGACAACCAAGGGCTCGGCCAGTCGTTCTCGCCGACGGACCTCGTCGCGACGGCGCTCGCAACCTGCACGCTGACGACGATGGCGATCGTGGCGCGGCGGGACGGGATCCCGTTCGAGGGTGCGACGGCCGCCGTCGTCAAACACATGGTCTCGACACCACGGCGGCGGATCGGCGCGTTGCCGGTCGCGATCACCATTCCAGGCAAGCTGACGCCCGAGCAGCGGAAGAAGCTGGAAGCTGCGGCTCGCCACTGTCCGGTCCACGCGACCCTGCATCCGGACGTCGACGCCCCGATCACGTTCACGTACCCCGACGACTGACGGTCCGGGAGCGGAGCAGAGCCGGGCATTCTGCGCGGACGTCGTCGCAATCGTGTCGATTCCGTAACGCGCGTTACAGGAATGATCGCCGCCGCCGGGTTTGCAACATTGGTGTGGCAACGGCCCGACCCTTGCTCCGCCGCGGCGCCACCCCGAGCCAGCCTGTCCCGGTCCCTCCGACTCACGAGGTCGTTCGATGTTCATCCTCTCAGCCTTCGTGGCTGCGGTCTGCGCTCATTCCGCGTCCGCACCCCAGGACCCCGCCCGCGCCGACGCCGCACTGACGCCCGCCGCCGCACCCGCCCCGATTGCCACCGCGATCCCCGGCCGACGTCCCGGCACCTTCCGCTACCTCGCAACGCTCCGCGATCGCTCCTTCGACCTGTCTTCCTACCGCGCCGCGATCGAGTCCGGCGTCGACGTCGAAGCGTTCGACGCGGTCGTCGCCCGCCTCGCGCAGTCCGCCGCCGACGACCAAGCCGATCTCGCCCGAGAGGTCGCCGGTCTGGGCGGTGAAGTGACCCAGCACTGGTGGCTGGTCAACGGGTTCGCCCTCGACCTGCCCGCCTCGGCCGCCGAGACGCTGCGCAACCATCCGCGTGTCGCGAGCTTGGTGCTCGACGGGTGGCGCCGACCGGGCATGAAGACCTCGATCGACGAACGCAACCACGCATCGATCGTCGCGCATCGCCTCGGACATCGCGGACGCGGGACGACGATCGCGATCGTCGACTCGGGGATCGACGCCAATCACGCCAACTCGGGTCGCCCGCATCGGACGTTCTTCGTCAACGGCGACCCGACCAACCAGACCGGCGGTGGCCTGAGCGGCTCGCGCCTCCTCGCGAGCATTCAAGTCGGCGCGCAGCCGGCCGAAGACGCGATCTCGCACGGAACCGCGGTCGCCGGTGTCGCCGCCGGCGCGATCTGGAACGCGACCGGAAACGCCAGCGACGGCCACGCGCCGGACGCGTCGATCGTCAGTCTGGGCGTCGCCGATCAACCGAATGGGTACACGGCGCTGTCCACACTCGTGACTGCGTGGCAACGCGTCGCGGCGGATCGCGTGCGGTACGGCATCACGGTCGCATGCTGCTCGTACGAGGGCTACTTCGTTCCGGCCTACCCGGACCAGGTGGCGATCGATGCACTCGCGCTGCAGGGCGATGTGCTGATCGTCGGAATGGGCGGCAATGGCGGCGCCAGCGCCGAGTACAGCTACGGCGCGTTCAACATGCTCGCCGTCGGCGCGACCGCTCCGAACACGCGCGCTGTTTCGTCGTTCTCGTCCCGCGGTCCGCTGCTGTTCTCCAATCGCACCTACCCAGATCTCGTCGCGAACGGTGAGTCCGTGCGCGTCCCTCAGGCCGACAACGAGGCCGGCGATCGGATCGCGACTGGCACGTCGTATTCGGCACCGATGGTGGCCGGCGCCGCCGCGCTCTATCGAACGCTGCGGCCGACTGCGACGTCGACAGAGGTTCGCGCTGCACTCCTCGCCTCGACCGAGGACGTCTCGAACAAGAACACGCTGGCTCCGTTCAACTCGACGAACGCCTACGGCCAGGGCTATCTGCGCACCGACACGCTGATTGCCGGCGCGCGCGGCACAGGTGTGACCTTCGTGGCGTCGGTGTCGAACGCGGCACCGCAGTTCCGCTTCCCGCTGCCGGTCGTCGCCGGCAAGCGTTACGCGATCGCCGCCGTCTGGTATCGCGCGAACCCCCAGGCCGAGATCGTCTCGAACCTCGACCTCGAGGTTCGGACAGGCGCGACCACGATCGCCGCGTCGAACAGTCCCGCCAACGCATACGAACTGGTCCGGATCGCGCCCGATGCCTCGACGACCCTCGACGTCGCTGTCATGGCGCGGTCGTTCGCTCCCGGCGCACAGCCGCAGGCGTTCGCGATCGCAGTCTTCGAGATTCCGTCGTTCTCCATCCCTGGCTCTCTCACCACCTACGGAACCTCATGCCGGCACTCCGTCACTCAGGCTCGCCTGGTCCCACTGGACAGTTCGCTCCCCGCTCCCGGCGCGACGTACGGCTTCACGCTGAACTACTCGCCGCTGTTCGCCGCAGGACTGCTCGCCATCGGCACGTCGGACACGACGTTCGGCGGGATCCCGCTGCCGTTCGATCTCGGCGTTCTCGGCGCGCCGACCTGTGCGCTGCGGACGAGTGTCGAATTGACGCTCCCCTTCCTGACTTCGACCGGCACCCTGCCCAACGTCCAGATCCGTGTGCCCGTCGACGCGAGCCTGCCGGGCCAGCGTCTGTATCACCAGGGCTTGGTGCTGGACCCATTCGCGAATGCCCTCGGCATCGCGACGTCGAACGGCATCGTCGCTCGGATCGGCGGCGACCTGCCGTGACCGCGACGCGGCGCGCGCGCAGCTGAGCGCTGCGCCGCGCGCTGCCGCTCACCTCGGTCGCCGCGCGATCGCGTCGGCGGCGACCAACTCGGCGATCAGCGCATAGCCGCGGTCGTTGCAGTGGCCGTCGACGACGAACAGGTCTTCCCACGCTTCGCGCTGCAGCCGTTCGACGAACGCGGCGCGCACCGGGACCATCGGGATCCCGACCTGCGCAGCCGTGCGTTGCGCCTGTTCGACGGTCGCTTCGTGAACCGGGTAGCCGACGACGACGAACTCGGCGCCGTAGCGCCGCGCCAGCCCCTGCATCGTGCGAAGGTGCGCGGCCAGCGTGACGACGACGCCGCTTCCATTCGGCGCGACCAACATCGAACGGATCTCGGCGCGCCGGGCGTCAGCTACCGCGAGATCGTCGAGAACGGCGTCGAGTCGGATCGCATCGGCACCGACGTCGGACATCCGGCTGCTCGTGAACGCGGGCTGCGGATCGACGAGCTCGGCCTCGATCAGATCGCGCAGTGCGCCGTCCGGATCCTTCGCGCGGCGAACGTGCACGCGCGCCCGCAGCAGTTGCCCGCGAAACCCCGCCGGCAGTTCCGCCGACGCGAGTGTGTCGGCGACGGCGGCGTGCAGTTCGCGGTGCGATGCCGGGTCCTGACTGACGTCGGCCATCAGCTCCCAGATCGGCGGTTGCGCACCCGCTCGATAGACGTCGGCCGCCATCGCGAGCGCTTCGCGCATCCGTCCAACCGCGGCCAGCGCCCGCAATGCGGGATCCGCGAGCGCGACGTCCTGCGGCCGCGCCCGCGCCGAGGCGACGAGCGCGTCGACGTGCGGCGCTGCGGCGTCGATCCGACCCGCAGCGACGAACGCCTGCACGAGACCAACG
>JAEYTU010000592.1 GCA_023433825.1 Planctomycetota bacterium | reverse complement strand
CCGTCGCGCGCGCCGAGGTCCCGGTCGAGGACGCGATCGAGACGATGCACGCGATGACGCCGGCGCAGCTCGCATGGTCGATGCCGCGCCGCGATCTCGAAGCGCTCGACCGCGTCGTTCGCGTGCTGAGCGCGCCGGTCGTCCGATGGCTGCCGTTCGTGCGTCGCGTCGCGCTGCGCCGCCCGCCGCCGACACCCGAAGAACGCGTCGTCGCCGCCGGACGCCGCGTCGCGACGTGGGTCGAGAGCTGGCGCGAGCGGATCCTCTGGTACGCCGACCTGCACGGAATCCTGACCGGCCCGCAGGTCTTGGACCGCGTCGCGTCCGCGATGATCCAGGCGACGCAGCGTCCGGCCGTGCGGCTCCTGATGTTCGGTGCCGCGTTCCTGCTCGTTCGCGCACTGATCGGCGAACGCGGATTCCTCAGCGACTTCCTGCGCCGCTTCGTCGCGACGCCGCTGCTGCTGTTCGGCGGCTTCTGCATGGTGTTCCTGCTGCTCGGCAAGTGGCTGAAGCGGCTCGCCGGCGAGGCGTCGGAGACGCTGAAGCGGACCAGCGAAGCGAACTTCATCGCGTTGCTCGAACTCGGCAAGCGGCGGCACGAGGCGCGCGACCTGACGTTCCTCGCGTCGCGGCTGTTCCGCGTCGAGCTGACGCCGGAACGCGGCGGCGAACTGCTGCGCATGCAATTGGAGCGCTACCGCGGTGCCGACCGCGCGAGCGTGACGCCGGTGCCGACCGATCTCCCGACCGGCGTGCGCGAGGACGTGCATCGCGTGGCGTTGATGTACCTGCACTTCCTCGGCGGCGCCGTGCTGCACGAGAGCGACGTCAAGACCAGCGAGCAACTGCTCGCGAACCTGTCGCTCGAGAACATTCGCAGCGATCACATCGTGCACGGCCGGCGCGAACGGAAGCGCCTGCGCAACCTGTCGCTCGATCGCGGCTCGCTGTTCTCGGGCCCGTATCTGTGGTTCCAGTTCATCACCGAGAGCGTCGCGCTCGAGACCGCGAAACGGATCCTCGACTACAACCGCCATTGCCTGCCGCTCGACCGCCGCGCGCTCGCGCGGCCCGAACAACTCGCGGCACACGAACGGTGGCTGCACCGCAAGTCGACCGAGCTCGGCGGGCGTTCGCTCGAACGCGTCGCGACGCCGACGGCGACCGAGACGTTCGCGACGACCGAGTGGAACGCGCTCGACTTCCTCGCGCCCGACACCGAGCGTGAGCAGCATCTGCGCGCCGTGTTCGGCGACGACGTCGTCGCGCTGATGCTGCGCGACCGGCGCGCGATGATCCGCGAGATCTTCGGCACCAAGCCGCTGCATCGGCTCGCGCGTTCGAAGCGGACGCTGAACGTGTTCCTGCTGTACCAGCGGCGCCTGTCGCGCGGGCGGATCCTGCTCGTTCCGCTGCTGGTGACGTGGCTCTCGATGCGGACGTTCGGCGCGCTGGTCGCGCGCACGGCCGGGATCGTCCGCGAGATCCTCGATCCGTCGGGCGCGCGCCGGAACCGCGTCGTCGGGTCGGCGTCGTTCGCCGTCGCGCTGCGAAAGATCCACCGGATGAAGGCGCCGGGGTTGATCGAGGCGATGCGGCTGCGCGTCGCGTTCGACCCGGCGTACTGCGGCGTGCCGACGACGTGGTCGTTCGAAGCGCGGATCGACGCGCGTCCCGAGGTCGAGCGCGACCTCGACTTCCTGCACGTCAAGGAACGCGAACGCGCGGCGATTCGCGCGCAGGCCGATGCCGTGCGTGCGTGTGTGCTCGAGTGGCACGCGCTGCGTCGGTCGCTGCCGCCGTTCGACGTGCCGCCCGATCCGATCGCGGCGCGGCAGGCCGAACGCGCCGTGACGATCGCGTTCGCGACCGACAGCCGATCGGTGCGGACGCTGCTGCACGGCGACGACTGGCTCGAAGGCGCGCTCGCCGTCGCGCGCGACGCGCGGACGCGACTCGCGCCGATGCGGCTGCGTGGGGGTTGGCAGTGGCTCGCGCGCGGTGGACGCATCCATCCGGTCGACCAACTCGTGGCGATGCACGTGCGCGAGCCGGTCGATGCCCGAACGCGCGGCAACTTGGTCCGGATGTGGCGCGCCGATCTCCCTGGCTTCCGTGCGACGTTGCTCGCGTGGTTGCAGTTGGTGCCGGGTGAACGCGCGCGCGCGACGGCGGTGCGACGGCTGCGCGAGGTGCACGCCGATCACCAGGCGATCACGCGCGAACTGACCGCGCTGCGCGCCGTGCAGTCGCTGTCGGTGCTCGACGTCCGCAACTACCGTGACCTCGTGTTTCGACTCGGCGGTTATGCCGACGACGGCGAGGACGCGTCGCTCGCGGAATCGCTGCCGTGAGTTTGCAGCGCGGGGCCGTCGTCGCCGTCGCGATCGTCGCCGGAGCGCTCCTGCTGCGCGCCGTCGTCGCGGCGTCGACCGTCGTGCCGTCGGAAGACGGTGCGAACTACCTGTGGAAGGCCGAACGGTTCGCCGTCGGCGACTTCGCCGCCGGGTTGTCGGAGGTGTTCCCGCCGCTGTGGCCGCTGCTCGGCGCGCCGCTGATCGCCGTCGGCGTCGAACCGTTCGTCGCGCTGCGGATCGTCGCGTGCCTGTGTGGCACGGCGGCCGTCGTCGTCGGAGCGCGGATCGCGCAGCGCGCCACACCGGGAACGTTCGTCGACGCGCTCGTCCTCGGCGCGACGCTCGGACTGGCCGCGCGCTACTGCGGAGAGGTCTACAGCGAACCCGCGTTCCTGCTGCTCGGCGCGCTGGCCGTCGACGCCGGGTTGCGCGATCGACCGTGGCGGCTCGGCGCGTGGGCGGGCCTGGCGGCGCTCGTGCGTCCGGAGGGTGCGGTGATCGCGCTCGGGTTCGCGCTGGCGCATCCGAGGAGGAACGCGCGCGCGCTCGTCGCGACGTTCGCATGCGTCGCCTTGGTCGCTCTGTGGCGCGCGTCGCTCGGACTTGGCTTCGACCTCGCGCCGAAGGCCGGGTTCAACCTCGCGAAGGCGACGTTCGGCGACGAACTGCTCGGGATCGTGCCGGCGTGGATCGAGGCGTTCGGCGTCGTCGGGATCGTCGCCCTGCTCGGGTGGAAGCGCGTCGAGCGGCCGGCGCGCGTGCCGCTGGCCGTCGTGCTGGTGCTCGTGCTCGTCGTCGTCGTCGCGTTCGTGCCGCGCCGGCGGTTCCTCGTCGCATTCGCGTTCGTCGTCGTGCCGTTCGCCGCCGCGTGGACGGCGAGCTTGCCGGTGCGCGTCCGCGGCCTCGTGCTGACCGTCGCTGCGATCGCCGGTGTCGTCTCCGCGCTGCGCGTGACCGACGTCGATCGTCTCGCCGAACGCGACGTCGGCCGCTGGCTCGCGAGCGTCACCGCGCCGAGCGACGGCATCGTCACCGACCTGACGCGCGTGCTGTGGTACGCCGGCCGCCGGCCGCTGCCGCCGAGACACCTGAATCCGGAAGAGCTGGCGAACGCGGCAGCGGCCTCGACGACGCGCTTCGTCGTGCTGGGTGCGAGGCGCCCGCAGACCGAGACGTTGCGTGCGCAACTCGAACGGACGATGCGACGGCTCGACGTCACGGTGGCATTCGCGCCCGAGGTCGTCGCGCGGATCGAGTCGCGTGGGATCGCGGTCTTCGAGCGCGATCCGTGACGCAGCAGCCCTGACGCACTCGGCGCGCTCGCTACGATCCCGCGCTTTCCACCTCGGCCGCAACGATCCGATGCCACGACGATCCGTCCTCGCCTCCCTCCTCGGTGCGCTCGTCTTTTCGATCGCGACTCGCGCGCAGGAACGCAACCCCGACCCGTCGACGGCTGTGCTCGGCGTGGTCGCAGCAGCCGAGTTGGCGCTCGGCAAGAAGCAGATCGAGGCCGCCATCCTCGCGTTGCGCGACGCCGACGAGCGATGCGCGCAACTCCCCGTCGGCACGGCGCGCGACGAGATCCAGAGCCGGATCGACGCGCTCGTCGCGAAGGCCGACCCGGTCGCCCGCAGTCTCGCCATCGCAGAACGCGACGCGGCCCCGAAAGTCGTCGCCGTCGCGCGGCTGTACGAGGCGAAGGGCTGGCATCGGATCGCGCTCCGCCACGCGACCGCAGCCGAGCAGCTCGACGCGGAATCCGCGCGGGATCTCGTCCAGGACCTTCGCGATCGTGTCGCGGCCAGTGCCGAACCGGCCGCGGGGAATGCGTTCGATGCGTGGTTCGCCGACGGCGAGCCGTCGGGCGCGCCATCGGAGATCGCCGTCGAGGACCGATCGATTCGCGTGAAGGCGTTCCCGGAGTCGCGGCAGCCGATCTGCTTCGTGTCGAGTCGACGCGCGCGAACGCGCGGGATCGCGATGAAGGTGGAC
>JAEYTU010000221.1 GCA_023433825.1 Planctomycetota bacterium | reverse complement strand
ACCATCGGCAGCGTCACGAGCACGCGAACGGCGGTGCGCATTCGATCCGTTCCGGCGGCCAGCCAGACGGCGAGCGGCAGTCCGAGCGTCGCCGACAGCAACGCCGCGAGCACCGAACACTGCAGCGACAGCAGCAGCGCGTCGACGATCGGTCGCGACGCCAGCATCGTGCCGACTTGGCTCCACGGCGTCCGCGCGACCAAACCGACCAGTGGCAGTGCGAAGAACAACGCCGCGAGCGCGACCGCGGCACCGAGCGCGAACGACGCACGACGGCGTGCACCGTTCACGGCAGTTCGAATCCGTGGGACTGCAGGATCCGGCGGCCGGCCTCCGAACGCACGAATGCGACGAACGCGACCGCGGCGTCGCGCTGGCGTCCGGCGTTCATGACGGCGATCGGGTACTCGGCGACGACGTCGTGCGCGGCGTCGACGGCGATCCCGTCGACCGTCGCCTTCGCCGCGAGCACGTCGGTCGCGTAGACGATCCCGGCGTCGATCTCGCCGAGCTGCAACTTGGCGACGACGGCCTTGACCGACGGCTCGTCGGAACGCGAGCGCACGGCGACGCCGGCCTTCGTCAGCGCCTCGCGCGCATACCGTCCGGCTGGAACCTCTGGGCCGCACAGGACGACGCGCAGGTCGTCCCGCGCGAGATCCGCGAGCGTCGTGATGCCCTTCGGATTGCCCTTCGCGACGGCGATCGCGAGGCGGTTGCGCGCGAACACGACCGGCGGTCCCGCCGTGGCGCCGGCGTCGACGAGACGCTGGATGTTCGCCATGTCGGCCGACGCGAAGACGTCGACGCGCGCGCCCTCGCGAACCTGCACGACGAGCTGCGGCGTCCCGGCGAAGTGCAGGTCGACGCCGTGCGGCGCGTGGTCGCGTTCGAATGCGGCGGCGATCACCTCGAACGGCGCCGTCAGCGACGCCGCCGCGAAGACGACGACGCGCGCTCGCGCCTCCGCTCCCCCACCGCACGCCGCGCAAGCGATCAGCAGCAGCAACGACGCTGCGAGCGCGCGGCGGAGCAAGGACATGCAGGGTTCCTAGCGACGGCGCTGCGCACCCGCAAGCGACGCATGCGCGTCAGTCGAACTGCACCGACCGCTTCGTGAATGCGCCGTCCATCCAGAACCCGGTGATCGGGAACGTGACCGACGGGCGCGCGGCGGAGCCGGCCGCGACGCCGGCCGACACGAGCAGCGGCACGTAGTGTTCGACGGTCGGCAGCGCGATCTGCGCCGCCGGCGCGCGGCGCTCGAAGTCGACCAGCGCGTCGACGTCGAACGCGTTCAGCGCCGCCGCCGCCCAGTCGTCGAACTCGCGCGCCCATGCCGGAATGCCGGGGCGGAACGCGTAGGCCATGTTGTGCGTCAGGAAACCGCTGCCGAAGACGAGCACGCCCTCGTCGCGCAGCGGCGCGAGCGCGCGGCCGAGGGCGAACAGCGGCGCCGCGTCGAGCCCGGGGAGAGACATCTGCAACACCGGAACGTCGGCCGACGGGTACATCGCGACGAGCGGCACGTACGCGCCGTGGTCGAGGCCGCGCTGCGGCGCATTCGTGTGCGGAATGCCGATGCCATCGAGCAGCGCGCGAACGCGTTCGGCGAGTTGCGGCGCGCCCGGCGCCGCGTACTCGGTCGCGTAGTAGCGCTGCGGGAACCCGAAGAAGTCGTAGACGAGCGGCACCGTCTCTGTCGCACCGAGCGTGACCGGCCGCGCATCCCAGTGCGCCGAGACCATCAAGATGCTCGCCGGCCGCGGCATCGCGCGTGCCCACGTGGCGAGTTGCCCGATCCATTCTGCGTCGTCGAGAAGGATCGGCGCGCCGTGCGCGGCGAAGACGACGGGCATGCGCGGCGGGGTGCGGGTCACGAGGCGCGGATGCTACCGTCCGCGCCCGCAGAGGAGACCCGTCGCGGGCCGCGATGGGGTGTCGACGGGAGAGCGCTCGTCACCCCCAGTTCACCGGATCGCCGAACGAAAGAAGCCGACCAGCATCGCCTCGAACGCGCGACCTTCGCGCAGCCACGGCGTCGCATGACCGGCGCCGCGGGCATGGTGGAACGCCTTCGGTTCCTTCGCTCGCTCGAACAGTTCGCGGCCGAGTTCGAACGGGACGATCGCGTCGTCGTCGGAGTGGATGACGAGCACGGGCCGAGGCGGCAAACGGTCCAGCGAGTCGATCGGGTCGAGACCCGCCGACACGAACCACGGAACGGCGAACGCGAGGAGCGGCGCCTGCGCGCGCGCGGCCGCCCGATAGGTCGCGAACGTCGCCTCCACGGCGATCGCACGCACCGCAGGTCGCCGCGCAGCCGCGACGGTGCCAACCGCGCCGCCGAGGCTGTGGCCGAAGACGACGGTGCCGTGCGGATCGCGCGCCAGTGCGACGTCGATCGCCGCGACGGTGTCGTCGACCGTGCCCTCGCGCGACGGGCGGCCCTCGCTTCGGCCAAAGCCCCGGTAGTCGAAGATCAGCACGTCGAAGCCGTGCGCGGGCAACCAACGGACGAAGCGAACGTGGTGCGTGACGTTCGCGTGATTGCCGTGGCAATAGACGACCGTTCCGACGCGGGGCGCCGATGCCTCGAGCCACCAACCGTGGAGACGCGTCCCGTCCGACGCGGCGAACCAGACGTCCCGAGGGCCAACCTCGCCATTCGCATCCTCGCCATGAACGTGGGTCGCATCGTCCGGCCAATAGAACAGTCGGTCTGCACAGCCACGCACGGCGACACCACCGGTGACGACGAGCGCGGCAGCGACGAGGAGCACGCGGCGGGTGCGACTCGGGCGCGGGTTTCGGGAGTGCTCCGCGTCGAACGTCACCGCGCCGACTCGCGCGCGGACGTCCCCCGATGCAACGCGAGAATGCGCAGCACCTCGGCGATCGCGCGTGGATCCTGCTGCACGTCGTGCGCCGCGCCCGGCAGCACCAACTCCGACTCGGCGCCGACCAAGTGCGAACTCGCGACCGTGACGACGCCGTCGCTGCCGTTGCCGAGATCGCCGGCGATCGTGTGGTAGCGGACGCCGCTCGCGATCGGCAGCTCGGCGAGCGCGCGGAGCACGACGTGCGACGGCGACAGCACGTCGACACTGCTCGGCGTCGTCGCCGTTCCAGGTCGCATGGCGCCCGGACGAACGCGCTCGACCTCGGCCGCGAAGTCGCGCACGCGTCGTGTGCGTGCCTGCAGCCACGCGCCGATCCGCCCGACGAACGAGTCGGCCTCGTCGCTGCCGCGATGCGGCGCCGCGACGAACACGACGCGTTTGACGAACGGCACCGGCGTGAACCAGTACGTCGACTCGGCGTAGGTGCGGGACGCCTCGGACAGTTCCAACGTCGACAGCGGCACCGTGAAGCGCGCGTTCCAGATCGTGTCGCCGCTCGACTGCACGAGCGCCTTCGTGATCACGCCGCCCATGCTGTGCCCGACGACGACGACGTCGCCGAGCACGTCTGCGTGTCCGGCGGCGGTCAGATCGGCGTGCAGCTCGGCGAGCGCGAGGCGCAGGTCGCGCACGTTGTTCAGGATCGGCGCACCCGTGGGATAGAAGCAGTGCCAGACTTGGAAGGCATCGCGCGTGCGCTCGTCGCCGAGGATCTCGTTCGTCAGTTCGCGCCAAGTCAGCGGGCTCGACAGCAGGCCGTGAACGAGCAGCACGGGCGTCTTCGTCGGTGCGAACGGTTCGAGGAAGTAGATGCCGCGCCGCGCGTCGTCGCTGTCGGCGTCGAAGAACGCAATCTCCTCGACCTCGTGAAGGCGCGCGTCGCCGAGCAGCGCCGCGTAGCCGATCGTGAAGTCGGCGGCGAGCGGCACGACACCGTCGCCGAGGGCGACCGTTGAACGGCGCGTCGGGTCGCAGATTCGTGCGACGAGACGCTCGGGACCGTCCTCCGCCAACACGAGCGTCGCCGGGTAGGCGCGTCCTTCCGGTGGGTAGTACCGGTCGAGCGGGTCGAGAGGATCTCGCCGCGACCGAACCGCCATCAACGGTGCACCGATGCCCGCACGAACGTGACGAC
>JAEYTU010000217.1 GCA_023433825.1 Planctomycetota bacterium | reverse complement strand
CCGCGCCGCCGATCGCCGTCGCCAGCTCGTCGATCCGCTCGATCTCCGCCGTCGCCTTCGCGATCTCGGCGTCGACGTTCGCCGCGTCGGCCGCGAACGACTGCTTCCACACCGCGACCCGCCCGCGCAGTCCGGTGACCTTCGCGCGCACGCCCGCAGCGCTGGCGGACCAGCTCGCGACGCGGTCGATCCGCGCGACCTCGGCAGCGATCGCGCGCGCCTCCGCGACCAGCGCCCGCTCTCCGAGCGTCGCTTCGACGCGGCGAACGGCCGCATCCAACGCCGCGCCGTCGAACGCGGCCGCGATCCGTGCCGCCTCGTCCGGGTACAGCTCCGACAGCTTCGTCGCGCCCGCGCGAACGACGGCGACGTCGGCCGCGACACGCTTCGCGACTGTCTCGTCGACGTCCGCAGCGCCCGCAGCCGTCGTGCAACGTGCGGCCAGATCGCGCAGCGACGTGATCGCCGCGTCGACCATCTCGGGCGACGCGAGCTTCGCCGCGCGCGCGGTCACGAGCCAGTTCGGATAGCCGCCGTCGGCGCGCTTCAAGCTGCTCGTCGCATCGTCGACCCGGAATCGCAGTCCCTCGAGATCCTCGAACGGCGGCTTCGGTCGCTGCACCGGCGGCGTGCCGACCAGCGTCTGCGCAACGCGACTCGCCTGCTGCACTTCGTTCTGCAGTGTTTCGTAGGCGGCGCGGATCTCGGCGAAGCGCGGTCGCGAGGGGATCGCGCGGCGAGCCGTCTCCAGCGGCGTCAAGACGAGGTCGGGGCCGCGCTCGTCGAAGTCGGTTTGAAACTCGCGCAACCGCGTCGTCAGCGTCTCGACCGCTTGCGCATCCGTTCGCGTCGCGCGTTCGACCTCGTCGCGGAACGTCGCGAACTCGGCACGAATGGATGCGAATCGCGGCCGATCGGGAATCTCCGCGCGCGCGGTGTCGACGTCGGCGAGGACGGCGTCGGGGCCGTCACGTTCGAACGTCGCACGAAGCGTCGCCAGCCGCGCCTCGAACTGCTCGACGAGGCGAGCGTCGGCTTCGGTGTCGGGGTCGGGGGGCGGCGGTCGCTCGTGTGTTCCCGACGGCGAATCGGTCGGGCCCGGCCCGGGGCCTGGATCGGGAGGCGGCGTCACCGTCGTCGTCGCACCACCGTTCGTCGTCGTCGACTTCGTCGAGTCCGTCGGTTTCGTCTCCGTCGAGCTCGCCGTCTTCCCGGTTTCGTCAGGCTGCGGCGTCGACTGCCGCACGTACCAATACCCACCGCCGACGAGCGCGAGCAGCACGACGAGTCCGGCGACGACGCGCCCGACGCCGGCGCGGCTTTCCACCGTCTCGACGTCGCCGCTGCCGACGGCAACCGCGCCGGCGCCACCGCCGACGACCTTGCGACGCGCAGGCTCGCGCCCGTTCGCGAGTGCATCGAGATCCTCGAGCAACGCGTCGTAGCTCGGGTACCGCTGCTTCGGGTCGAGCTCGGTCATCCGCTCGACGATCCGACTCAGCGTGCCGAGGTCCTTGCGCTGCGGCATCGACGCAGCCGGACTGAGATGGCGCGTCGACGTCTTCGTGCGGATCAGTTGGCCGATCGACGTCGCCTTGATCGGCGGCTGTCCGGTCATCAGGTAGAAGAAGCTCGCGCCAAGCGAGAACATGTCGCTCCGAAAGTCGAGCTTCTCCGACACGCACTGCTCGGGGCTCATGTAGAGCGGCGTGCCGACCGTGTCGAGACTCGCCGTCAGCTCGAGGTCGACGTCGAGCGCCTTCGCGATCCCGAAGTCGGCGATCTTCAGCGTGCCCGACTCGTCGAGCAGCAGGTTGTCGGGCTTGATGTCGCGATGCAGCACGTCGCGCCGTTGCGCTTCGCGCAGTCCGAGCACCGCTTCGCGCAGATAGCGAACCGCTTGCTCGTTCGTCAGAACGCCGCCCGGCTGCGACAGCGCCAGTTTTCGCACCGTCCCGCCAGGGACGTATTGCATGACGAGGTAGTGCACGCCGTCGGTGCAACCGGCGTCGTAGATCTGCACGACGTGCTGCGTGTCGAAGCGCGCGACGACTTGCGCCTCGCGTTGAAAGCGCGCGAGCAGCGTGCCGTCGCCGACGCGGTCGCTGCGGATCGTCTTGACGGCGACCGTGCGATGAAGGTTCTCCTGCCGCGCCTTGTAGACCGACCCCATCGCGCCGCGGCCGATCCAGTCGGTGATCACGCAACTGCCGAGCGTGCGTCCGATCCAGGTCCGTTCCTCCGCGGTCGGCTCGTCGGCGACGCCGCCGGTGCGGCCGGCCGCGCCGGTCACCTGCGCGCCGGTCGCCTGTCCGCCCGGGACCGGGCCGCCGGGAGCCTTCGACGCATTCGCGGGGCCTGTGGTACCTGCGGCACCCGCGGCGTCCGCGGCACCTGCCGCGTCCGCCAGCGTTCGATCGAGGAGCGGGTCGCTCCCCGGTGTCTCGCCCGGCTTCGTCGGACGCTTCTTGCTCTCTTCGGCTCCGCTCATCGACCTCGGCACTCCTCGGGTTGGCCAGCGCACGCGGCACGGGGCAGCGCCGGAACGCGCGCGACGGGCGCGGGAGTCTAGTCTGCTGCGCGAGGAAACCGCGGCGTCTCGCCGCACGTTGTCGGTCGCGCCCCCGCACCGAGCGGTCTGGATGGAGGTTGGACGAACGGAATGACGCAGTCAGCGCGAATCGGAGTCGTCGTGGCGGTCGCCGTTGCTGGGGCCGTGCTCGCGTTCGTCGCGTGGTTCGCTCGGCCGACGCCGCCGTCGGCGCCGTCGGAGACGCTCGTGGCGACCGCCGTCTCGAACGTCACGATCGCCGCGCACGCCGCGAACGCCGCGCGGAACGTCGTCGAATCGGCGCCGGTCACGCCGCCGACGCCCATCGCGCGACGAGTCGTCTCCGAGCCGCCACCTGGCTCATCGCAGCCGCCGCGCGACGCCGACACGCTCGTCGTGCGCGTCGTCGACTTCGACGGGCAGCCGATCGCCGGTGTCCCGGTCTCGATCCGGCTCAGCGCGATCGACCTGCGACGGCGCCGCGTCGAGGCGCTGGCGACGACGGCGGGGGTGCACGCGGAATGCGTCGTCCCGCAGTTCGCGCGGCACGTCGCGTCGATCGGCGTTCCACCGGCCGAGCGATCGAACGTCGTCGAACTGCTCGCGCACGGTCCGGGCTGGGAGTCGCCGGGCGTCTTCGTCGACGCGACGCAGCTTCCGGCCGCGCCGATCGTGCTGCGCGCGCCGCCGCACGGCAGCGTGCGCGTTCGGTTGCGGGATCCGTCGCGTGTGCCGGCACAGCAGATCGTTCAGGCAACGTTGGAAGTCCATCCGTTGTCCACGGATCCCGAGCAGCGCGCGCGCCAGTCGAGGCGCGAACGGCTGTCCGTCGAGACCCACGAATGCGTGCTCGCGCCCGTCGGCCTCGGTCGCTCGGTCAGGGTCAGCGTCACGGCGTGGGGGCCCACTTTCCCCAGGGCCACCGATGTCCGGTCCGGCTGCGACGTCGTCGACGTGATCGGACCGGTTCGCCCAGGCGAGATCGTCGACGTCGTGCTCGACGTTGCACCGAGCGGCGCGCGCGTCGTCGGGCGGTTGATCGCAGACGGAACGTGGGATTCGCATCGGGATGTCCGCGTCACGGTGTTCGTCGACGGCAAGACTTCGATGACGATGTTTCGACTCGGCGATTGGGACGGGCGGTTCGAGTTCGCGCTCCCGCGCTCGATCACGGGGGCGAGGATTCAGATCCACGCCCGGAGTGAGATCGAGGGGGTCGTTCACGAAGCGGTCAGCACGCGCGAAGTGACGGTCGAGCTGGACGCGACGATCGACTTCGGCGAGCTGACGCTCGTGCGCGGCGGCGTGGGCGTCGTCGCCGTTCGCACGGCCAACCCGATGCGAACCGACTTCCTACGTCCACCGCGCTGACGTCACCCCCGCCGATACGTCGTCGCCACGGTCCCCGACGCCCACGTCTCCGACCGGACGACCCGCAGCGGCACCGGCGCATCGACGCCGCGCCACAGCGGCGTGCCGTTGCCGAGCAGGAATGGCGTGACCAGGAACCGGAACTCGTCGACGAGGTCGTGTCGCACCAGCGTCGCCGCGAGATCGGGGCTGCCGAACACCGCGAGATCGCGACCGGGCTCGCGCTTCCACGCACGAACGGCCGCGACGATGTCGTCGCCGGCGAGGTGGGCGTTGTGCCACGTCAACTCCCGCAGCGAACGCGACGCGACGAGCTTTCGCATCCCATTCAGCCGATCGGCGTCTGCGCCGGTCGCGTGCGGCCAGTAGGCGGCGAACAGTTCATAGGTGCGTCGACCGACGACGAATCCGTCGATCGACGCCAGCATCGCGCTCGCGTAGCGCTCGAAGTCGGCGTCGATGATCTGCGCGGTGTGGGTCAGATCGCGGTTGCGGTCTTCGACGAAGCCGTCCGCGGTGAGGCTGATCTGCCAGAAGAGTCGGCGCATCGTGGTCGTCCGGTTGGGGTGTCGCCGCGAGTCCCGGCGAGGGGCGGCTAGGATCCCGCGGCGCATGCACGAAGAGAACCTCGAGGCGAAGGTGAAGGCGCTCGAATCGCGGATCGCGCGGCTGGAGGCGCGTCTCGACGTTCGCCCGGTGCCAGTCGCGCTGCCGGCCGTCCCGCCTGCCGCGCCGCCCGCGCCGACGCCCCGACGCGAACCGCTGATCCGGACCGCAGCACCGGAGGCGAACTCCACCGACCTCGAACGCTTCGTCGGCCTGTCGGTGTTCGGGCGCATCGGCATCGGTGCCGTCCTGCTCGCCGCTGCGTACTTCGGTCAGCTCGGGTGGACGCAGCTCGGCGGTGCCGCGCGTGTCGCGATCGTCTACGTCGCCGGATTCGCGCTGGTCGCCCTCGGCGCCGTGCTCCGCGCGCGCGTCGCACCCAAGTACATCGCGCAACTGTGGGGCGGCGGCATCGCGTTGACGTATCTCGCCGGTGCCCTCGCGCACCTTCGCTACGAGATTCTCGGCTCGGCGGCTGCGCTGACGGCGCTGCTGCTCAGCACGGCACTCGGCCAGTTCCTCGCGATCCGGTTGCGTGTCGAGGCGATGGCGACGATCGCGCTGATCGGCGCGTACTCGGCCCCGTTGCTCGTCGGTGAGGTCGTCGGGTCGACGACCGGCGTCCTGACGCTCTATCTCGTCCTGCACACGTTCGCGGCGCTCGCCGAACGGAAGTGGAACTGGGGCATCGCGCGCCTGACCGCCGTCGTGCTGACAGTCGTGCTGATGTGCGCGTGGCTGCGAGTGCCGCATGCGATGCCGCTCGGCTGGTCGCTGGTCGCGCACATCGAAGTGCTCTGGCTCGGACTCGCCGCACCGGAGCTGTGGAACGCCGCACGCCGTCGCGACGCGTCGGTCCATCGCGGCGCCTGGATCTTCTTCTTCGGAGTCCTGTGGCACGGATGGGCGTGCCTCGCGATCCATCTCGAGACGGGACGCGAGAGCGTTCCGACGCTCGCGTTCGTGATCCCGGCCGCGTTGCTCGCCGCTGGCGTGTGGTACCGGAGCCGCGCTCCCGAGATCGGTGTGTGGATCGCGCGGACCGGCGCCGTGCTGTTGCCGTTCGTCGCGATGCTCGGAGGCGTGAAGCCGGAGCTGCTGCTCGCGAGCGCCGTCACCCTGGTGGTGCTGCGTCGCTTCACCGGCGTCGGCGATCTCGGGGTTGCGTTCGCGGTGATGCTCGCGTTGCCGCTCGCGATGGACGACGGAATGCCCTCGAAGCTGGCGATCCCGCTCGCCCTCGCCGTTCTGTCGATGGCGACGGCAACGAGATCGTTCGGGCGTGTGGTCGGACTCTTGGGCGCGATCCTCGTGCTGTTCGACGGACTCGACGTGCCCTGGCGGCTGACCGGCGACGGCTCCGCGGAGCAGGCGTTGGCGATCGCAGGAGCGTGCGCGTTCGCGACGTTCGGCCTCTTCCTCGG
>JAEYTU010000212.1 GCA_023433825.1 Planctomycetota bacterium | reverse complement strand
ACCCGACCAGCCGGCCCTTGCCGGCGTCGACTCCGCCGAAGGCCGCCGGCGCGGATAACATCGTCGGCAGTCCGAGCCTCTGCAGGACCTTCGCGAGCCGGAACTCGGAGTTCGTCCCGAACCGCGGCAATGCGACCCGCACGTCCTGCACTGCGAACGTCGGCGCGGTCTCGGCGCCGAGCACTTCCAGCGCCGCGTCGAGCTTCGTGCCGTCGTCGGGAAGCAGGATCTCCATCGCCAGCGACCCGCCGACGTAGGGCATCCGCAGCACGCGGATGCCGTCGACGTTCGCGAACTCGTAGCGGCCCTGGCGACGCATCGTCGGCACGTCGACCTTCGAGCCGTCCATGCGGTGGAACGGCGCCGGACGCGTGTTCGCCCCGTCGAACTTCGCCGCCCAGTCGGCCTTGAAGTAGACGGCGTTCGTCAGGATCAGCAGCGTGTCGGGTGTGACGACATCGGCCGACAGCAGGTCGCGAATGCGATCCCGCGTCTGCGTCGCCACGTAGTCGTTGATCGTCTTGCGCGCGCCCGCCGTGTCGCCGTGGAAGTCGACCGGACGCAGCGTCGCGTCGTAGGCGCGCTTCACGAACTCGAGATAGTCGTCACGCAGCGGGTGGCCGCGTTGCGGCCACAGGTCGTTGACGATCGACAGCTCGACGCCCTTCGTCTCGGCGCGCAGCGCTCCGAGCAGCGCTCCTGCCGCCGCCGCCACCCGCTCGCGCCCGGCATCGCCGCGCCACGCCTCGTCCTTCGGCAGCAGAACGTCCTCCAGTTCCGCCGCGGTCTTGCCGCGTGCACCGGCGTGGGTCAGCAGCAGTGCGAACGCGACGCTGGTCGGAGCGGCGCAGACGTTGCCGTCGCCGGCGGCGCCGAGTTCGAACAGGTCGACGCCGAAGCGGTTCAGGGCGGCGACCAAGGCCGGCGAAGGCGCAGGAACTTGTGCCTGCGCGGCAGGTGCGTCGGGTCGTTGGGCGAGGATCCCGGCGCACAGTGCGAGGCTTGTCGGGACGAAAGTGAGGACGGAACGGACGAGTGCGGGCAACGGTCGTGACATCGATGGACTCCGTGAGTGCGAGCCGCGCGCGTACGGCGCCGTCACGGCTCGGTTCCCGTTTGCAGTGCAACGATCGCCGAGCGCAGCCGTTCGATCGTCGCGTCGGCGCGCGCCGCAGCGCCGCGCGGCGCCCACACGATGGTCAACGTGCGCACCGTCGATCCGTCGACCTTCGTGCGCTGCGCATCCTTCACGGCATTCGCGCACGGCCCGTCGGCGTCGAACAGGCACGGCAGTCCACCGACGTCGATCGTCTGGCCAGACGCATGGAAGACGTAGCTCACGCCCGTGTCGGCGACCGCCAGCTTCAGCGGGCGCACCGCGCGGTCGAGATCGACGACCGAGATCGGCAGTCCCGAGTGAAGGGAGATCGCGTTGCCGAGGTCGACCATCGGTTGGATCGACGGCAGCGCCCCGGCTGCCGCGGCATTCCGCAAGTACTCCGACGACGGCTTGCTGCGGCCGGTCGGCTTGAACCCGCGTGCACGCAGCGCATCGCGCACCAGTCGGCGCAGCGCGTCGTCCGGCGCCGCGAGTCCGAGCCCGACGTCGGCGTCGCTCCGCAACCACATCGCGAGCCAACTCGGCGTCGCGATGGGACCGTCCACGCGAGGAATCACGGCCCACGACGTGACGACCACGCGCGGGTCGAGCAACTCCGGCACATCCGCGAACTCGACCAGCGAGCGGCTCGCGTCGGCGTCGTTCACGGCTCGATCGGCACGGCGATCTCGCCCGACAGCACGCGCCACAGCCCGCGCCGCGCACCGTCGGCGGCGCATTCCAAGACGTGTCGCCGCCCGTCCTCCGCGACGAGGCGGATCCGATACCACTCCTCGCCCGGCGCGCCCAAAACGGCGAACAACGTCGCAACGCGTCCGACGCCGGCCGCCGCGACCTGCTCGAGCACGCTCGCCGGCGCCGTGTTCGGCGGGATCGCGTGTGCGCGTTCGAGGACTTTCCCGGTCGCGTCGAGCAGCACGGTCCGCTCCGGGCAATCCGCATTCGCCGCGTAGACGCGGACGAATCGATATCCGACTCCGTGATCGCCGTACTCCCGCGCGAGCAGCGCACGTTCGCCGCCAGGCTGGATCGTCGTCTCGATCCGCAGCACGTCGGCCGGGACGTCGGCGTCGCTCACCGAGACTGAGGCGCGCGCGACGGCGTGGCCGTCGACGACGACCGCCGCCGTCCCCGAGGCGAGCGCGCGTCGCGCGTCGCGCGCGAACTCCTCACCGACGCCGGTCGTGCCGCAGGAAGCGAGTGCGAGCGAGAGGACGAGGATGCTGCGATGCATGAAGCGATCATCGGGTCGTCGCGTTCGTCGGGCAACGCACCTTGAGATCCGTCGCAGGCCCCCCGAGACTCCGCCGCCTTCGCGGGCGCGACGGCACCACACCGCAACGAGGCCGAGATGATCGACAAGAGTTTCCACGAGATCGTGAAGTCCATCGCCGCCAAGTCGCCGACCCCCGGCGGCGGCGCTGCAGCGGCCCTCGCGGCCAGCATGGGCTGCGCGCTGACGCTGATGATCGTCCGCTTCTGCCGCGGCAAGAAGGCGAACGCGGCGCGGGAAGGCGAGCTGGAGGAGGCGGAGACGTTCCTTCAGCGCCACCTCGACCTGCTGCTGCCGACCGCCGAACGCGACTGCGCGTCGTTCGACCTCGTCTCGGCCGCCTATGCCCTGCCGAAGTCGACCGAGACCGAGATCGCGATTCGGCAGAAGGCGATCGACGAAGGGATGGTCGGCGCGATGGTCGTCCCCGAGGAGGTGCTTCACCTCGTGCGCGACGTGCTCGGCAAGGCGGCGCAGATCGCCGGCTGCGTCTCGAAGGCGATCGCCAGTGATCTCGGGTCCGGCGCCGAACTGCTCTACGCCGGTGCCAAGTGCGCCGCGATGAACGTCAAGGTCAACGCGAACTTCCTGCAGGACCGCACGCGCGCGACCGCCGCCGTGACGCGCGCCCAGACCGTCGTCGACGAGATCGAACGCAACTACCTGACCGTGCGCGGCACCGTCGACGGACTGCTCGCATGAAGGGACCGCTGATCCTCGTCGTGTTGGACGGCTTCGGCGAGGCGCCTGCGGGGCCGAGCAACGCGATCACGCTCGCGCAGCCGCGGTTCTGGAACGGCCTCCGCGATCGCTACCCGCACACGTTGCTGCAGTGCAGTGGCGAGGACGTCGGGCTCCCGGTCGGCCTGATGGGCAACTCCGAGGTCGGCCACCTGAACATCGGCGCGGGCCGGATCGTCTGGCAGGAGATCACGCGGATCGACCGCGCGATCCGGACCGGCGAGTTCGCGCGCCTCCCGGCATTCGTCGACGCATGCGCCCACGCCGTGCGCACGCGTGGGACGTTGCACGTGATGGGACTCGTCAGCGACGGCGGCGTGCATTCCAGCGACGCGCACCTGCGGGCGATCGTCGACCTCGCGAAGCAGAACGGCATCGCCGCGGATCGGCTCTGCATCCATGCGTTCCTCGACGGTCGCGACACGCCGCCGCGTTCGGCGCAACGCTACCTCGCCGAGCTCGAGGGCTACCTCGCGCACGCCGGCGGCGGCCGGGTCGCGACGATTTGCGGACGCTACTACGCGATGGACCGCGACAAGCGCTGGGAGCGCGTCGTGCGCGCCTACGACGCGCTGACGCTGGGTGAAGGTC
>JAEYTU010000169.1 GCA_023433825.1 Planctomycetota bacterium | reverse complement strand
TGATTGCACGGCACGCGAACGGACATCGAGTCGCACGTCCGCTCGATCGGTCTCCGATCGGTCGCCCCATCAGGGCGATCGACGCAGGACGAAGTCGCGAACAGGCCATCTCGGACAGGGCATCTCGGACAGGGCAAACGGAGGGCAGCGCATGGTCGGGTTCGATCCGGCGGTCGAGGCGCGGGGCGTTCCCCGCAACGTGGAGGCCGAACGATCGGTCCTCGGCTCGCTGCTGCTGCACGGCGATCACGAGGTCATCGCCGACGTCAGCCAGGTCCTGAAGCCCGAGGACTTCTACCTCGCGCGCCACCAGCTGATCTTCCGCGCGGTCCTCGACACGTACGACCGTTCGTCGCAGACCGACCCGATCTCGGTTGCCGAGGACCTGTCCCGCAAAGGCCAACTGGAGGAGGCCGGCGGCCGCGATGCGCTGCTCGACATGGTCGGCGGCGTCAGTTCCCCGGCCGGCGTCCTGTACCACGCCGAGATCGTTCGGGAGAAGTCGGTGCAGCGGCAGCTGTTGGAGACGTGCATGGACGTCGCCCGGCAGAGCATGGAGAACTCGACCAAGGCCAGCGAACTGCTCGACGAGGCGGAGCGGCGGATCCTCGAGATCGCGCGCGTCGGGGAGGACGACAAGGCCGAGACGATCGGCGACATCGTCATGGGCGTCCTCAGCATGATCGAGGACCTTCGCGCGCGCAGTGGCAAGTTGACCGGCGTCCCGACGAAGTACGCCGACCTCGACGAGATGATGTCCGGCCTGCAACGCGGCGAGTTCCTGGTCGTCGCGGCGCGCCCGTCGATGGGCAAGACGTCGTTCGCGCTGAACATCGTCGAACGCGTCGCCAGTCAGAACATGGGGGTCGCGTTCTTCAGTCTCGAAATGTCGAGCCAGCAGATCATCCAGAACATGCTGTGCGCGCGATCGCAGATCGACGGGCAGGCCCTGCGGCGCGGGAGGATCACCGACGAGCAGTACCGGCGCCTGCAGGACGAGGCGGCTGCGCTGTACGAGGCGCCACTGTTCATCGACGACGCCGCGGGTCTGACGCCGACGATGCTGCGTGCGAAATGTCGACGTCTGAAGCGCAAGGAGGACATCCAGCTGGTCGTCATCGATTACTTGCAGTTGATGACGGTGGGCGGCAGAGTGGAAAGCCGTCAGCAGGAGATCGCGACGATCTCACGCTCGATGAAGAGCTTGGCGCGCGAGCTGGACGTCCCGGTCGTTGCGCTCGCCCAGTTGAACCGCGACGTCGAGAACCGCGACAACCACAAGCCCCGGATGAGCGATCTGCGTGAGTCCGGTGCGATCGAGCAGGATGCAGACGTGATCATGCTCCTGCACCGCGAGGACTACTACCAACGCACGGAAGAGAACGAAGGGCTCGCCCAGATCATCATCGCCAAGCAGCGCAACGGCCCGACGGGCGAAGTGACGCTGCGGTTCTTCCGCGAGTACATGCGCTTTGAGAGCTTCACGCGGCGCCCCGAGCCCATCGAGTAGTCGCCTGCGTTCGACGTTCGCTGCGGCGCTGTTGGTGACCTCCACCAGCAGCTTGCTCGCGCAAGAGCGCGCGCCGGCCGCCCAGGATCCGGAGGGACGGACGATCGCGGCGATCCAGATCGAGGACGCGAAAGGTGATCGGCGGTTCGACCAAGCCGGCGCGATCTACGCACGGTTGAAGACGCTCGTCGGTGCCAAGTTCCGTTCGACCGACGTCGACAGCGACCTGCAGATGCTGTGGCGTGAATGGAAGATCCGCGCACAGTCGGAGTTCGAGATCCTCGAGAACGGCGACGTCCGCGTGTTCTTCGTCGTCATGGAGCAGTTGAAGCGATTCGACCGCGTCATGTTCGCCGGCCAGAAGAGCATCACAGAGGAGAGTCTTCGCTCGCTGCTGCAGCTTCGGATCGGCCAGAGCGTGACCGAGGAACTCGCCGAGAGCAACGCAGCGACGATCGAGGAGCGCCTGCGGCGCGACGGCTACCGATTCGCGAAGGTCGCGATCGAGAAGGACGAAGCGCGCAGCGAACTGACGTTCCGGATCGACGAAGGTCCGAAGGTGACGGTCCGCAACGTCTTCTTCCGCGGCAACACGTCGTTCCCCGGCTGGGCGCCGCTCGGTCTGTACCAGAACCTGATCGGCAGCTCCGACATCGTCAGCCGACCGGCCGGCGCGTTGCTCGCCGGCGCCGCCTACTCCGAACAGACGATCGAAGAGGATCTCGAACGGTTGCGGACGTTCTACCGCGGACGCGGCTACCGCGACGCGCACGTCGAACTCAGCGAACGAACGTTCGTCGACGGCGAGACGAAGGTCGATCTGACGTTCTTGGTCTCCGAGGGTCGGCGCTACCGCGTGACCGCCGTCGACGTCCAGCAGTCCAGCGCGGACGAGAACCCCGACTACGAACCGCTGTATCCGCGCGCCGAGTTGCTCGCCGAACTCAAACTGAAGCCCGGCGACTTCTACGACCGCGACGTCGTCAACCAGGACAAGCGCGCGATCGAACGCTACTACGGCAAACGCGGTCACCCGCTGCGCAGCCGATTCGGCGCGAGCCGCCTGCAGAACGCGCTGGCGATCACCGAACCGAGTGAGGTGTTCGACGTCGAGCGCGCCGAGTTGAAGCTCGTCTACCGCGTGACCGAAGGCACGCCGAAGCGATTGCGGACGGTCCACGTTCGCGGCAACACGAAGACGAAGGACTACGTGATTCGTCGGAAGGTCTTCCTGCGGCCGGGCGAGATCCTCGACATGACCGAGGTCGAGCGGTCGCTGAACACGCTCGACTCGCTGCGGTACTTCACCGACCCCGAGCAGTTGACCGGCGTCCGCTTCGACTTGACGCCGGTGCAGGACGATCCCGATCTCGTCGACCTCGTCATCGAGGTGCAGGAAGGCGACACCGGGCAGTTGCTGTGGGGCGCCGGAATCAGCACCGGCCAGGGCGTGATCGGGCGAATCCAGTTCCTGAAGCGAAACTTCGACATCGGCAAACTGCCGAGTTCGTTCGCGCCGGGGACGTTCTTCCGCGAGATCGTCCGCGGCGACGCGTTCCACGGTGCCGGTCAGGAACTCGACATCTCGCTGCAACCCGGCAGCGAGATCAGCACGTTCAGCATTTCGTTCTACGACCCGGACGTCTTCCGCCGGCACTTCGACACGATCGGCCTGAACGTCGTCGGCTCGCGGACGATTCGACTGCTCGACGGATACGACACCGACGAGCTGCGCGGCTACGTCGCGCTGGAGCGCAACTTCACCGAACAGTTCTCGGTCAGCCTCGGCGTCCGGCAGTCGACGTCACAGGTCGAGAACGTCGAGGCCAACGCGTCGTCGATCGTCATCGAGGCCGAGGGCAAGACCGAGTTGCGCGGGCTGCGCGCCGCCGCGCGACTGCGCGAACTCGACCACCGCCTGCGCCCGACCGACGGCTACCACTTCGAGGTCTACACCGAAGTCATGGGTGGGCCGTTCGGCGCCGAGAAGGACATCGTCAAGTCCGGTCTGCTCGCCGACGTCTACTGGCCGTTCCATCGCGACTCGCTGCAGCGTCCGCACGTGCTGAGGTCGCGGACGCAGTTCGACTTCGGCGACGGCTACGGCCGCGACGACGAGCTGTACCTCGGCGAACGGTTCTTCCTCGGCGGCAGCAACCTGCGCGGGTTCGACCAGCGCCGCGTCGGTCCGACGCAGTTCGGCCGGCCGATCGGCGGCGCCGTGCGCGCGATCCAGACGCTGGAGTACCAGTTCCCGATGGTGTCGACGCGCCTCGAGAACCAGTTCCGCGAGACCGAGCTCGTGCGCGGCTTGCTGTTCGTCGAAGGCGGCTCGCTCGGACTCGACTTCGGCGACCGCGGTCTGCAGGACTTGCGCGTCAGCGCCGGGTTCGGATTCCGGATCCACGTGCCGGTGCTCGGCCTGCCGATCGCGCTCGACTTCGCGTGGCCGCTTTCCTACGAGGAGACCGACAGCCGTCGCGTCTTCTACTTCTCGTTGTCGCGGTGAACGTCCGCGCGCGGGCGTCCCGCGCTCCGCGTCACGGATCGACGACGACGCGGCCGTTCGCCTCGCCGAGCGCGCCGTCGACGACCTTGGCCATCCGCAGCGCGTCCAGCAGCCGGATCGCCGTCTCGTAGTCGACGCGGAGTCGGCGCTGCAGGAACGTCGCATTCGCGCGATGCGTGTCGCGCACCAGCGACGCGGCCTCGTCGACGAGTTCCTGCGACAGCGCGCCGCCGAACAGCAGGCCTTGTCGCGCGTCCGGACGTGGGATCTCGATCGTCGGCTCGTCGACGGCTGCGAGTTCGGCGGCAGGATCCGTAGCCGGTGTCTCGCGGATCTCGGGTTCGCCGATCTCGAGATCGACGGTGACCTCTTCGGTGGGCGCTTCGGTGCTCGCTTCGGCGGGCGTGTCGGTGCGTTCGGCGGCGGGTTCGGCCACGGCGTCAGCCACGGCGTCGACCACGACGTTCGATGCGACGACCGACGGCTCGTCGGCGATCGGGGGCGCTTCGCCGACGGACTCCAAGATCACGACTTCGCTGTCACTCTCGACCTCGAGCTCCTCGTCGGATGCTTCCTCGTCGTCGGCATCCGCGTCGTGCTCCTCGTCGCCCTCCGCGTCGCTCTCCGCGTCGCTCTCCTCACCGAGCGCCGCGACTTCGACACCTGCGGGATCGCCGTCGACGTTCGGCGGCTCGACGGGTGCGGGCGGTTCGGGCGCGATCTCGGGGGCGATCTCGGAGGCGATCTCCGTCGCTTCCACGGCGAGATCGTCCAGACGAACGCGCCGCCAGCGACGCGGTGTCTCGACGTTCGCGACAGGGTCCTCGCGATCGTGCTCGTCTGCCGCAGCGCCCTCCGCGTCCCGCGCCGGCTCCGGCGCCGGCTCGCGCTCCGGCATCTGCGCCAGCGGCTCGTCGTCGACAACGACCGGCACGGGCGGCGCCGCCGGCGCGAGCGCCGCGTGCAGTGCGGCGAGTTCGGCCCGTTCGGCTTCGGTGCGGAGCGGAGCACCCGGCACGGCCGCCGGCACGCGCTGCTGCTCGTGGATCGCCGCGAAGTACTTGTAGAAGAAGAAGTCGGTCGCCAGCAGCAACGCACCGAGCGACGCGAGCGACACGAGCAACGTCGCGAGCGACGGGCCGAGCACCGAGACCAGTCCCGGCGTCAGCAGCGCGCCGAGTTGTCCGTCGTAGACCTGGCTGCGCGTCGCGGCGGAGTCGAGGTTGACCAAGACGGCGAGGGCGACCGAGAGCGCGAGCAGTCGCGTGATCCGCGTTCCCGGCGATTCGAGCCGACCGGTCGCGAACCAGATCGACGACCACGCCAGCACGAGCAGGCACAGCATCGACGCGGCGACGAAGCCGAGCAGGTGGTACAGCCCGACGACCGGCCCCTCGAGCCACCCCGAGGCCGCGCCGCGGCCGCCAAACTGGACGTGGTAGTAGACGAGACCAGAAAGGAAGAACGCCGACAGCGCGATCGGCACCAGCGGCATCAGGGTCTGCGCCTGAGACGTCTGCGCCGGCGCGGCACTCGATGGCCCTTCCCCGAAGCTCGAACCACCGCCGCCTCCCCCACCGAAGGGTGACAAGGACGAACGGGTGTCGTGACTCGACTGGACGAAGATCGGATCGGTCATCGCGCCTCCCAACGATCGGCACCGGTGCTCGACCGTCGAGAACCCGCCGAAACCGCGAGGGAATGTAGCCAGCGTGGCGACGAGCAACAACGGACAGTGTGCGCGACGTTCGCGGCCTTCGCGGGTCGCGCCGACGTGTCGCGTCGCGATGCGCAACGTCAACACATGTCTGTCATGTCACGTCACGTCACGCCACCTCACGCCACCGCACGTCACCGCACGTCGCGTCGCCACACGTCACGTCACGTTCGCCGAGCGGCCGCCTCGACGCAGCGGTCGGCGACGATCCGGACGAACACGCGGGCGCCGATCGGGATCAGCGCATCGTCGAAGTCGAAGTCGGGGTGGTGACAGCCGGGCGTCTCGCCGTCGGGCCGTCCGGCACCGACGAAGAAGAACGCGGATGGCCGCGCCGCCGCGAAGTACGCGAAGTCCTCGGCGGCCGCGAGCGGAAGCCCTTCCCCCGTGCTCGGCAGCCCCGCCGCCGCCGCCGCGCGGCGGACCCGCGCCGCGCATTCGCCGTCGTTGACCAGCACCGGGTACTCGGGCTGGATCGTCAGATCGGCCGTCACGTCGTGCGCCGCCGCCGCGCCGGCGACGGCCGAAGTCACGCGCTCGACAAGTCGATCCCGCACCGCACGGTCGTAGGTCCGCATCGTGCCCTGCAGATGCGCGACGGCAGGGATCACGTTGTGCGTCGTGCCGGCCCGGAACGACGCGATCGTCAGCACGGCGCCGCCGGCCGCGCCGAGCCCGCGCGAGACGACCGCTTGCAGTGCCGTCACGATCGCAGCACCGCCGACGATCGGGTCACGGCACATCTGCGGCTGACTTGCGTGGCCGCCCTTGCCGCGCACGACGATCTCGATCTGGTCGACGGCCGCCATCACCGGCCCCCCGGCGACGCGAACCTCGCCGCGCGGGAACGGCGGCCAGTTGTGCTGCCCGTAGACCTCGGTGACGCCGTCGAGCGCGCCGGCCTCGACCATCACGCGCGCCCCGCCGCCGCGGACGCCTTCTTCGGCCGGTTGGAACAAGAACCGAACGCCGACCGGCAGCTTGCCGCGCAGTGGCGCCAGCATGTGTGCGACGGCGAGCAGCGTCGCTGCGTGACCGTCGTGCCCGCACTTGTGCGCGCGCCCGTCGTGCACCGATCGGTACGGAAGGTCCGTCGTCTCCGGCATCGGCAGGCAGTCGATGTCGGCGCGCAGAGCGACGAACCCCGGCCCCGCTCCCGGCAGATCCACGACGAGTCCGGTCGACGCCATCGCTCGCGGCGCGTAGCCGTCGGCGACCAGGGCGTCGTGGAGGACCTGCTGCGTCCGATGCTCCTCGAACCCGAGTTCCGGGTGCTTGTGCAGGTCGTGCCGCAGCGCGACGAGAGCCGGCAACCGCCGATCGAGGCGCGCATCGAGTTCGGCGAAGGGGAACGTCATCGACCGCGTTCCGCGTCGTCGTCCTCGACGTCGTCCTCTCCTTCGCCGTCGTCCACGTCGTCGTCCGCAGCGTCCGCGTCGGCGTCGTCGGATTCCGGCTCGACGTCCGCTTCGTCGTCGACGTCCGCGTCGACGTCCGCGTCGTCCTCGCCGTCGCCGTCCACCTCGGCGTCGTCCGCGTCGGACTCGGGCTCGTCCGGATCACCGTCCGGCTCCATCGCCTCGGCGTCGCCATCCCCTTCCTCGGCCATCCGCGCGAGTTCCTCGGTGATCGACGCCTCGCGGACCTTGTACTCGTCGAGCGTCATCATGACCTCGCGCGACTTCGCACCGGCGAACGGCCCGACGAGACCGTCCTGCTCCATCAGTTCGAGCAGCCGCGTCGCGCGCGTGTAGCCGACCGCCAACGCGCGCTGCAGCAGCGTCGCCGACCCACGCTGCTGGCCGAGGATGACCTCGACGGCGCGTTCGTAGAGATCGTCGCGGTCCTTCGGCGACTTCATCGCAGCGGTCCGCGTCTGGACCAGATCCGGCAGGAACGACGGCTTCGGCCCGTGCTCGGCGATGTACTCGACGACGCGCTTGATCTCCTCGTCGGCGACGTAGGTGCCCTGCGCACGCATCAACTGATGCGACGACGGCGGCACGTACAGCATGTCGCCGTGGCCGAGCAGCTTCTCGGCGCCGTTCGCGTCGAGGATCACGCGCGAGTCGATCTTGCGATTGACCTTGAACGCGATCTGACACGGCAGGTTGGCCTTGATGACGCCGGTGATGACGTCGGTGCTCGGCCGCTGCGTCGCGAGGATCACGTGCAGACCGACGGCGCGCGACTTCTGCGCGAGGCGCTGGATCGACTCCTCGACGTCGGCCTGCGCGACCGTCATCAAGTCGGCCAACTCGTCGATGACGAGCACCTGGTACGGCATCCGTTCGGCGCCGGGTTCGATCGGCCGCTGCAGCCGGTCCTCGATCTCCTTCCGTCCGAGCTTGTTGTAGAGCTTGATGTGATTGACGCCGACCGCGGAGAACAGCGCGTAGCGCTTCTCCATCTCCTCGACGGCCCATTCGAGGACCGCCGGCGACTTCTTCATGTTCGTGACGACCTCGCACGACAGGTGCGGGACCGCCTTGAACGCCTGCAACTCGACCATCTTCGGGTCGATCAAGATCAGCCGGACCTGCTGCGGCGAACGCGTCATCAGGATCGACAGCAAGATCGTGTTGATGCAGACCGACTTGCCCGAACCGGTCGTGCCGGCGATCAGCAAGTGCGGCATCCGCGCGAGGTCCTCGACGATCGGCTCGCCGGCGACGTCCTTGCCGAGGTACAGCGGGATCGCCAGATCCTCGCTGCGGCCGAACTGATCGAGCAGTTCGCGCATGACGACCATCTGGCGCGTGCCGTTCGGGACCTCGATGCCGACCGTGTCCTTGCCCGGGATCGGCGCGACGACGCGCACCGACAGCGACTTCAACGCCGCCGCGAGGTCGGCCTCGAACGAGACGATCCGCGAGACCTTGATCCCCTCGGCGATCGACAGCTCGTACTGCGTGACGGCCGGACCCTGCGAGACGCCGACGACCTTCGCGCCGATCTTGAACGAGCCGAGGCGACGTTCGATCGCTTCGGCGTTCGCCTCGATCTGGCTCTGCGTCGCCGAGTCGTCGGCGTGGACCGGCTCGCGGAACAGGTCGAACGGCGGGAACGGGTACGCGGCGTCGAACGGCAACGCCTGCTGCTTCGGCGTCGTCGGTCGCTTCGGCTTGCGCAACTTGACGACCGGGCGCAGCGGCTTCTTCGCCTTCGCCGGCTCCTTGCGGACGTCCGGCGCCGTCGCCTTC
>JAEYTU010000159.1 GCA_023433825.1 Planctomycetota bacterium | reverse complement strand
GTGTTGTAGAGCGCGACGAGGATCGCCGTCGCAGCGACGACCATGACGAGCCAACTGACGACGCGCAGCACCGTGGTCGCATCGCCGACGACGGCCATCAGCGAGTCGACCTCGATGCGCGGCCACGCGACCTGTGCGTCGGCGCGCGTCTGGAACGCGTAGCGAAGCCACATCCCACCGACCGGGTTGTTGCGGGTGCGGACGAGGATCGCCGACAGCAAGACGTTGTCGGCGTCGGCCTCCTGCGTGTCGCGAATCGCCTCGTGCTGATCCATCGACAGGAACGCGCCGAGCGGGATGTAGACCGAGCGATCGATCGGCGATCCGGTCGGCGCGAGGATTCCGACGACGCGACACGACGCTTCCTCGTGCAGGTGCGCGCCCGGGTCGTTGGGCTTGCCGTGCATCGGCACGATCTCGTAGCCGATCCCGATCCCGAGGTTCTTCGCGACCTGCGACCCGATGACGGCTTCGCGCCAACGCAGCGGGATCTCGATCCCGCCTTCGCACTCCGGGCCGTGAACGTGTCCAGGTTCGCCGTGCGCAGGTCCCGGCGGCGCCGGTTGCTTCGGTCCGTCGCCACCCGAGGTCCGTAGTGCGGCCTGCTCGTCGGCCTTCTGCTTCGCGAACTCGAGGAAGTCGGCATGCCCGAACGTGAAGCCGCGTCCCTCGGCGAACGCCAACCCCGGTTCCTCGCGCTGGTGGAACCGCGTGAACATCTCGTCGGTCGTGCCGACGATCGCGTGCCCGCGGTAGTGATCGCCGCGCGCTTGCGGGATCGCGTAGGCGATCGGAATCGGGCGGCCGTTCCACAGCACCTTGCCTTCGTGCAACTCGCGGTAGACCGACATCGGCAGAACGCCGGGGCTCGAACCGAGTCCGAACACCGTGTTCAGCACGAGGCTCAGTGGCGCGCCCTCCTTCGGGCCGACGATCGCCTCGTACCCACGAATGCTGGCCTTGTACCGCTTGTCGGTCTCGGCGATCAGCAACCACAACGACGCGACGAGTGCCGTCGCGACGACGATCGACGTCGTCGTCAGCGTCGTCGACAGCGCGCGAATCTTCAGGTTGCGCAGACTGACGTGCAGCAGGTTCACGACGCCCTCCGAAGGTCTGCGAGATCGACGGTCCGCTGCATCCAGCGTGCGCTGTCGGGGTCGTGGGTCACCATCAGGACGGTCGCTTTCGCCTCGTTCGCCATCTCGAGCATCAACGTCAGCACTTCACGCCCCGACTCCTTGTCCTGATTGCCGAGCGGTTCGTCGGCGAGGATCAGCTTCGGGCGATTGATCAATGCGCGACACAGTGCGACGCGCTGGGCCTGACCGACCGAGAGTTCGCCGGGCCGGTGGTGCATCCGTTCGCCGAGTCCGACTCGTCCGAGCAGTTCGACGGCGCGCGCGCGCGCGTCGGCGCCGCTGCCCCCGGCGAAGACGGCGCCGAGTTGGACGTTCTCGAGGGCCGTGAACGGCTGCAGCAGATTCAGCGTCTGGAACACCATCCCGATCCGCGTCCCGCGGAACCGATCGCGCGCCGACTCGCCGAGTGCCGCGACGTCGACGCCGTCGACTTCGACCTGACCGGTGTCGGCCCGCAGGATGCCGGCGATCACGTTCAGCAGCGTCGTCTTGCCGAGTCCGGACCGACCGACGAGCGCAACCTGCTCGCCGGCCGCGACGTCGAGCGCATCGACGCGACAGGCCACGACGGTCTCGGTGCCGCGGCGGTAGACCTTCGACAGGTCACGGATCTGAATCATCGAGCGGGGCTCCTGGAATCGCGTTGCAGGTGTCGGGCTGCGGGGCGCGCATCCTACGGACGACGCGTTCGCCTCGTCAGGTCCGGATCCGCGACCGGACGAAGTCGAGTTCCGCGACGAGACCGTCGACCAGCGCTGGCGCGTCGCGCGTCGCGTCCGACCAGACGTGCCACGTGTAGGTCTCGATCTCGAGCAGCGGCGCGGTGTCGCCCAGATCCGTCCGCGATTCCAGACCCGCCAGAAAGCGTTCGACCTCGGCCCGCGTCGACCCGAGTGGTCCGGGCTCGTCCCAGAACACCGGAACGTGGAAGTGCGTCCGCAACCGACCGGCGGCGCGGAATCGGCCGGCCTTCCGCGCGACCTCGCCGAGATCGAGCGCGCGTGTCCCGTCGAGGCCGACCGTCTGATGCAGGTAGCGCGGTTCGTCGAACGCGAGCAGCCGATCGAGGGCCGCGCCCGGATCGCGCAGTTCGAGACACGACGAGACCTGCACCTTTCGCACCGGCAAGCCGCGCGCGGCGAGATCGGCGGTCGCCGCGAGCGGATCCTCGCCGACGACGGCCAGATGGCAGAGATCGACGCAGACGCCGAGGTGCCGACGCAGCCGATCCTCTGGGACCGTCCACGCCCCCTCCTCGAACACCCACTGCTCGAGGAACGTCGCCGTCGCGTCGACGGTCTCCAGCAGACAGAACGGTTCGGGTTCGAGTTCCAGCGACACGTGCACGCCGGTGCGCGACTCGAGATCGGCGAGATGCGACGCGGCGCGGACGAGGTTGCGCGCCATCTGCCGCCGATCGCCGTCGCCGTAGCCGAGCGGCAACGTCGAGATCGGGATCGACGATCCGGCGGGGACGAGTTTCGCGACGACTTCGGCGCATTGGCGCGTGTACTGGACACGCGCCTCGCTGGCCCAGTC
>JAEYTU010000147.1 GCA_023433825.1 Planctomycetota bacterium | reverse complement strand
CACTGGGCCCGAGTCGACGGCGTGTCTGCGCTGCCGCACGTCGCGAGGACCAGGTTCGTCGGCAATGCGTACCAGGTCTGGAGTCCCCGCCACCAGGACCCACGTTGGGAGTACTTCGATCTGACGCGGCGCCGCGTCATCGCGTCGCCATACATGGCCGCGTGGCCGCTGCGCAGCGAGTGGGTCGTCGTCACGGCGGATCGCGGCGATGACCGGTACCGACTGTTCGACCCGGAGACCGTCGCGCTGCGCCCGGTGGTCGGACTGCTCGACGGCGAACGGATCCAATGCGTGCTCGACGCGCACCGCGTCGTCGTGTTCCGCCGAGGCGAGCGTGTGCTGACGGCACTCGATCCGGCCACCGGTGCGCGGACGAAGCTCGCGTTCGTCGGTCCCTCGCCCGAGCAGTTCGTCACGCACGTCGACCTCGTTCACCGAACCGTCAGCGGGTCGTTGGTTCTGCGGATCGGGTTCGCGCGCCAGGTGCTCTACGCGAGAGTCGACGGCGACACGTTGGTCAGCACGGCGGCGTTGACGTCGGCGGAGGCGGTGACCGGGCTCAGCGATCGCGAGCTGATCGCGTCCGAGAACGGCAAGGTGTTCCGGTTGACGTTCGGGAGCGATGCGAAGGAGCTGGTGTTCCCGCGGTGAGGCGCGCGGTCAGGATGCGGACCGTGTGACAGGACGCCGCGCGACCACGCCCGAAGCCCACGCTCGGAACCTCTTCACCGATCCGGTAGACACCGCGCATGCCCGGCCCTGCGCGCGCCATCCGCACGACGCTCCTGCTCGCGTTCCACGCCTGTTGGTGGTGGCTGCTGCTGGTCTGGATCCTCGCGCCCGACGACCCCGCGCGGCTCTATCGCACCGGCGTGCTCGCGACGATCGCCGTCGGCGTCGTCCTCGCGCTGCTGCCGCCGGTCCGACGCCTCGTGCGAACGCACCCGACACCGCTGCGCGTCGCCCACCGACTCGCGCTCGCGACGCTGCTGACGGTCGTCGGCGCCGAGGTCGGCTGTCGGATCCTGACGGCGACGATCGACTCGCCGCTGACGGCGTGGAGCCACGACGGCGCAGCCGAGTTCGTCCGTCACCACCGGCTCGCGCCGCACGCCGAGCACTTCGGGTCACGCTGCAACTCGCTCGGGTACGTCGATGCCGAGTTCACGCTCGAACGCGATCCGACGCGCCGCCGGATCGTCGTGCTCGGCGATTCGTTCGTCGTCGGCGGCGTTCCGTACGAGCAGAACTTCGCGACGCTCGTCGAGACCTTGCTCGACGCGCACACCCCGACCGAGGTGCTGAACTTCGGCGTTCCCGGCGCCGGGCCGCCCGAGTACCTCGAGATCTGGAACACCGAAGCGGCCCGCTACGCGCCGGATCGCGTCGTCGTCGTGCTCTTCGTCGGCAACGACTTCCAGATCGCCGAACCGAGATCACTGCTGCACGCCGACGCGCTGCGCTCGTGGACGATCCTGCGCCGGCTCTGGCGACTCCTGTGGCACGAACGCACGGGCCAGACCGGCAGCGTGCTGCGCGCCGACCCGAACGAGCCGACGTTCTCGGAAGCGGACTTCCGGCGGATCGAGGCGGCGCGCGTCTGGATCTGTCGGACCGAGCCGGACGCAACGTCGGAACGTTCGATCGCCGCCGCGCTGGCGTTCGTCGATCGCTTGCACGAGGCGATCGGCGAACGGCTGCACGTCGTCGTCGCACCCGACGAGTTCCAGGTCGACGATGCGTTGTGGCATCGCGTCGTCGGCGATGCGCCCCTCGCCTACGACCGCGATCTCCCGCAGACGCGACTCAAGCAGCATCTCGCGACGCGCGGCGTTCCGTTCCTCGACCTGTTGCCGACGCTACGTGCAGCACACCGCGACGCCCCGACCTACAAGGTCCGCGACACGCACTGGAATGCGCACGGCAACGCCGCCGCCGCACGCGCGATCGCCGACTGGCTCGCCGCGCCGCAGCGTCGCTGACGTTCCACCGTCGCTGACGTTCAACCGTCGCGCAGCGACTTCGCGATCTCGGCAGCGAGCGTCTCGACGCGCGGCTCACCGTCGCCGTCGACGATCGCCTCGACGAACGGAGTCGTGGTCTCGCGGCACCACGCCGACAGCACGGCCCGGTGCGCCGGGTCGACGTCGGCCGCCGTCGCGACGACGAACTTCGCGCCTTGCCCGTGCACGAACGTGGCCAGTTCGGCGACGGTCGCGCGCAGTTCGAGCGGCGACGACGGCGGCAGGCGTCCGTCGCGGCTGCGTTCGAACAATGCGAGGAGCAGCGACGGACCGAGCTCCGCGGCCCCAGCGCCGGAAGCGGCGATCTCGCGCGGCGCGACGCGTTCGACCGGCATCGCCTCGGCGCCACCGACGGCGAGGACGACGACCTTCGGTTGCAGCGCCGCGTGGAACCGCTGGTACAGCAGCGACTGCTGCAACGCGTGCGCGAACGTCGTCCCGGCGACGACGACCTCGACCGGACGCCCGGCCGCCGCCGGCAGCGCACCCGCGACGGCGACCGCGGCATGACGACTGCGATCGGGCCCGCTCGCCTCGAAGATCGACGCGCCACCGAGCAGCAGCACGCGCGGCTCCGGGTCACCGAGCGTGTGGATCGCGAGCGAACTGCGCAGCCGCTGTGCGAACGACTCGAACGGCGTTCCAC
>JAEYTU010000593.1 GCA_023433825.1 Planctomycetota bacterium | reverse complement strand
GTCCTGTTGGAACGCGCGCGCGACGGCGACGGCGTCGCGCTGCCGCGCGATGACCGGCGACGGCGTGAACGGCCCGCCGTTGCCGCCGTACAACCGGCCCACCCACATGTCCCCCGCCTGCGGGTCCAGCCCGGTGCCGAAGTCGACGTCGAGAACCCGGTCGTCCTGCATGTCGCGCAGGCGACCTTCGTTGCCGTTCACGACCTCCGTCAGGAACACGCCGACGATCGAACCGGCGAGTCCGCCGCGGTCGCCGCCGTCGTCGGGCCACAGCACGTCGAGCGGCACCGCGCCGCGCACCTCGGACTCGCGTTCGAGCAGGTACCACTCGGCGAAACGCGTCCATGCGACCGACGCGTCCGGCGATCCGCCGGTCTCCGGCGGGCTGTCGCCGAGGAAGAACTCGCGACCTGCGCGAACGATCTCGACCTTCAGATGTGCGTCGCGCTGCGCTTCCGCGAGCAGCACGGACAACGATCGATAGATGCGCTCCGACTCCTGATTCATCGTCCCTGGTGGCTCTCGCGCCGCTGGTATGTCCTGCGAAGCGCGGGGAAGATACCGACCTGCACCGCGTCGACGCCAACAAGTCGTCCGCACTGCGGCACGCCCCACACGACGATGAACGACGACATCACTCCGGTTTCCGATTCCGCCAGCGGCCTGTTCGCCTCGCTCGGCTGGATCGATCTGACGGCTCTCGCACTGCTGCTGATCTTCCTGATCCTCGGGTTGTTCCGCGGGTTCGTATGGCAGCTGTTCCGGATCGGCACGCTGGTCGCGGCCTTCGTCGTCGCGGGTGCCTACGGCGGACGTTTCGGCGACTGGATCGAACGCCAGGGCGAGTCGTGGCCGACGCCGGACCTTCCGCTCTACATCGCCTACTTCGCGATCTTCGTCGGCGTCGGCGTCGTGCTGTCGGTGCTCGCGCACTTCATCGAGAAGTTCGTTCGCGAGGCCGGACTCGGGTTCTTCGATCGGGTCGGCGGCGGTGCGCTCGGCTTCGTGACCGGTGCCTGCGTCGTGCTCGCGATGTTGCTGACGATCGTCATGTTCTTCGGCAAGGACGCGCCGGTCGCCCAGGCGGCCGAGAAGTCGCAGTCGTGGAAGTACGGCAAGCAGGTCGTCGGCGCGCTCGGCGACACGGCGCCGGCGCCGATTCGGCGACTGCTCGGCCTGCTTCCGGACGAGCCGGAAGGCACCGGTCCGCGAGCGCCGGGCGTCGACGGTCGACTTTCGCCCGAGCCCGTTCCGCCGCGCGACGGACTCGGTGCACCGGTCGACGCGTCGACGCGGCGCGAGCCCGGGACAACGCCGCAGCGACCGCCACGCTGAAGTCGCGGGTTGCGATGCACCGCACGATGGCCGATCGTGCGCGCCCTGCTGGGGGCGACCGCTGGAGCGGTCTGAGATGCACCCCTCGAACCTGATCCGGGTCATACCGGCGTAGGAAAGCAACCATGGCGCAGAAGCCAGCCGACGGCGCGTCGGACCGCGACACGTCGTCGCACGTTCCCCTCCCCCCGCTCGAACAGAGCTTCCCACGCAGCCGCAAGGTCGTCCGCGGCGACCTCGAGATCCCCGAGCGCGAGATCTCGCTGACGAACGGCGAGACGCTGCGCGTCTACGACACGACCGGCCCGCAGGGCTGCGACCTCGAACATGGCCTGCCGCCGCGTCGTGCACCGTGGATCGCGCAGCGTGTCGCGCGCGGCGACACGAACTTCTCGCAGATGCACTACGCGCGGCGCGGAATCGTCACCGAGGAGATGCGGTTCGCGGCGATTCGCGAGAACGTCGATCCCGAGTTCGTTCGCTCCGAGATCGCGCGCGGCCGCGCCGTCTTGCCGGCGAATCGCAACCATCCGGAGATCGAGCCGATGGTGATCGGCCGCAACTTCCTCGTGAAGATCAACGCGAACATCGGCAACTCGGCCGTCTCGTCGTCGATCCGCGAGGAAGTCGAGAAGCTGCAGTGGTCGATTCGCTGGGGCGCCGACACGGTCATGGACCTGTCGACCGGCAAGAACCTGCGCGAGACGCGCGAGTGGATCCTCCGCAACTCCCCGGTGCCGATCGGCACGGTGCCGATCTACGAAGCGCTGGAGCGCGTCGACGGTCGCGCCGAGGACCTCGACATCGACCTGTTCCTGGAGGTCCTCGAGGACCAGGCGAAGCAGGGCGTCGACTACTTCACAATCCACGCCGGCGTTCGCCTCGCCTACGTGCCGATGACGGCGAATCGCGTGACCGGGATCGTCTCGCGCGGTGGCTCGATCATGGCGAAGTGGTGCCTCGCCCATCACCGCGAGAACTTCCTCTACACGCACTTCGACCGCATCTGCGAGTTGATGAAGCGCTACGACGTCACGTTCTCGCTCGGTGACGGTCTGCGCCCCGGCAGCACGGCCGACGCGAACGACGAGGCGCAGTTCGCCGAACTCGAGACGCTCGGCGAGCTGACCCGGATCGCGTGGGAGCACGACGTGCAAGTCATGATCGAGGGGCCCGGCCACGTGCCGATGCACCTCATCAAGGAGAACATGGACCGCCAGCTCGCGGTCTGCCACGAGGCGCCGTTCTACACACTCGGTCCGCTGACGACCGACATCGCGCCAGGCTACGACCACATCACGTCGGCGATCGGCGCGGCGATCATCGGCTCGCTCGGCACGGCGATGCTGTGCTACGTGACGCCGAAGGAGCACCTCGGGCTGCCGAACCGCGAGGACGTCAAGGCTGGCGTGATCGCCTACAAGATCGCCGCGCACGCGGCGGACCTCGCGAAGGGCCACGCCGGCGCGCGCGATCGCGACGACGCGTTGAGCCGCGCGCGGTTCGAGTTCCGCTGGGAGGATCAGTTCAACCTGGCGCTCGATCCCGAGACGGCGCGTTCGTACCACGACGCGACGTTGCCGCAGGAAGGCGCGAAGACGGCGCACTTCTGCTCGATGTGCGGGCCGCGGTTCTGCTCGATGAAGATCACCGAGGAGGTCCGCGCCTACGCGCGCGAGCAGGCGACGGACGCCGACGCGGCGATTCGGAAGGGTCTCGCCGACAAGGCCGACGAGTTCCGTCGGAAGGGCAAGGAGATCTACGCCGCCGAGGAGTGACGCGGCGTCACCGCCGCGTCACCGTGTGCGTCACCGCTGCGCGTTCCCGCGCCCGCGGCGGTGCCGGATGATCTCGCCCTCGACGAGGAACAGGACGTCCTCGGCGATGTTCGTCGTCTGATCGGCGAGACGCTCGAGGTGACGCGAGCACGACAGCACCTGCACGGCGCGCTCGATCGTCTCGGGGTCGGCCTTCATCAGCCGCTGCATCTCGACGAACATGTTCCGGTTGATCTGGTCGACGACGTCGTCGTCGTCGAGGACCTTCCGCGCGAGCCGTACGTCGAGGTTGACCAGCGAGTCGAGCGCGTTGTTCACCATCGAACGCGCCTTCTGCACCATCGTCGCGAACTCCATCGGGATCTCGATCGGCTCGTGCGTCGACAGGTAGGCCGCGCGTTCGGCGATGTTGACGGCGAGGTCCCCCATCCGTTCGAGGTCGTTGTTGACCTTCAGCACGGTGATCACGAACCGCAGGTCGGACG
>JAEYTU010000573.1 GCA_023433825.1 Planctomycetota bacterium | reverse complement strand
GTAGTAGACGGTCGCGGCCAGCGTCAGATGTGCCGGGACGACGCCGCGTGGATGCGGCCAGTTCGCGAACGTGAACACCGCCGTGCAGAACGGCTGCAATCCCGCCGCAAACGCGACCGACTCGGGACCCGGAAGGTCGACGACGAGCGCCCACGTCGCCGGGTTCGGGGCCTGTTCGAGCAACTCACGCATCGCCTGGCCCTTCCAGAATGCGCGCTGCATCGCCGTCGATCGGATCATTCGAAAGCCGCGCGTGAACGTCTCTCGGTCGTACGCGCGGAACGCGGAGAACAGCGTCGGGGAGTAGGTCACTTGGAGTGTCGGATTGGCGGGACGAAGGTCGGTGCCGAGGCGATCCAGTGGCGCGCGCGTGAGCGGCTCGCCGTCATGGGCCGTCGACACCGCATCGGGATATGTGAACTCGGCGTCGCCCGCGCCGACGAACAGCCCGGCCTGCCGCTGCAGTTCGAGCGAGTCGCGAACGTCGGTCTCGGTGACGAGGTTCGCCACGTAGTGGGCGAAGACACCGGTCGCGAGCAGTCCGCCGCCGATCACGACCATCCGGCGCAGCACGGCACGTCGATCCGCGAGCGCGCCCGCCGGACCACGATCCGTCGTGGCGGCGAGCGTCAGCCCTTGATGCCACCACCGCGCGCCGAGCAGTTCGTCCTGGTCGAAGCTCGCGCGCAGCAGGAACGGCTCCTTCCGCTCCTCGCCGGACGTCACGACCGCACCTCGCCGGCGCTCGGCCGCACGAACACCGGCGCGATGCGCGCCGTCGCGTCGGTGGCACCCGTGTGCACGCGTGCGAGCACGCCGCGCGCACGACCGCCGAGCACGTAGACGCCGTGATTGACGCGGTCGCCGTGCGCGTCGGGCACGACCTCGAAGTACTCCTGGGCGACGAATCGTCGGGCGATCGCATGGGCGAGCGCGCTCTCCCAGGTCGCCGCATCGACGAACGGGCCGACGATCACCTCGTCACCTTCGCACCCGTAGTCGGACTTCAGCACGAAGCGTTCGCGCTGATGCCACAACTCGTCGCGCGCGAACTCGAGCCGCAGCGTGCGCGGCAGCCAGCGTTCGATCGCCGCCTGCGACGGCCGCGAGAACCGGGCGATCTCCTCCCAGCAGAACGCCATGCAGCGCTTGTTCTGCGTCAGCACGGTGCCGAACGGATTCACGATCGCCGTGCGGCGTTCGACGTTCGCGGTCAGAAGGTGCAGCAGCGGCGCGACGAGTGGCGTGCGATCGGCGGCCGGTGGCTCGTCGTCGAAACTGGCCAGGCGTTCGCCGAACCAGTCGGTCTTGTAGTGGCGGACGACGACGTCGCACGGCGTCGCGAAGAGCGTCGCGCGGCCGTCGGCGGCCGTGCCGAGGTTGAACGGCGATCCGAGTACGACCGTGTGCCCGCGGCGCTGCAGCCAGTCGCGGTAGACCGCGATCATCGAGAGGTCCTCGGTGAATTCGGTCGGGTACACGATGCCGATCGACAACGCACCGACGCGGTCGACGGTGGCCGCCCATGCCTCGACGACGGCGACGAAGTGATCGGCGAGCGACGCGTTCGGGTCGTGCAGGCCGGGGATCGCGCCCGTGCTGGCGACGGCGTTCACCAGCACGGCCTCGGCCTCGCCGCTCGGCGTGTCGCTGTTGAGCTCGCAGACCTTCGCGCCGTCCGGCGTCCAGAACACGTCGGCGCGCGCGATGCCGTGCCAGTCCGGCGCGGCGCATTCCCACATCGATCGTTGCCACGGCGTCAGGCCGAAGAACGCGTCGAGCAGTGCGGGTTCCGCGGCGACGATGTGCATGAGTTCGTCGTGAACGGCCGCGATTCCCTCGGCGGCGGCGCAGAGCTCGCGGTGACGGTCCTCGTCGAGCACGACGGCGGCCTCGCGGAAGCGCGGCTTGCCGTCGACCCACGGATCGCCGAGCACGCCGGTGTCTTGCAGTCGCCCGGCGAACGCCGCGTAGCCGGTCATCCGAGACTCCGCACGAACAGCGCCGCCGCGAGATACGTCGCGCCTTCGAGCGCGCCAGCGCCGACGTCGCGGCGTTCGCCGATCGCGTGGTCGAGCTCGCCGCGCAGCAGCGTCGGGCGCGCGCGCAGGATCAGGCACTGCACGACGATCTGCCGGATCGGATAGACGAGCAGGCCCTCGGCGAGTGCGAGCGCGTACGCCTGTGACGACGCGACCAGACCCTGGTACTCGCCGTCGGTGGCGTGCGCGATCAGAACGGCGAGCGCCAACGTCAGCCCGCCGTGCGACAACGCGGCGGCGACGTTCCCGGTCAGGATCTGCTCGCGGTCGTCGTAGCTGGTCAGGCAGCGGAACAGCCACAGCAGCACGAACAGCGTCAACTGACCGATCGCGAACGAGATCACGGCGATGCCGAGTTCCGCGTAGGACCGGCCGCCGAAGACGTTGGCGACCAGGATTCCGACGGCGAGCACGTGCGTCGCCGCCGTGATCGCAGCCGCGAGGTTGTCGGTGCGAACGGCCGCATCGAGTCCGCGCAGCGCACGCAGACCGAGGGCGACCGCCAGTTCGAGTGCGAGCAGCCCGGCGATCCCGAACACGCCCATCCACCAAAGGTCGTCGAGGACGGCTTCGCCCGTGCGGCACGCGATCGTCAGTGTCGCCGCGAGCAGGAACAGGCTCATCACGCGCGCGGCTTGCAGCAGTCGCGGCCCGGGTGAGTGCTCGCGAGCCCGACCGAGACGACCGATCCGCAGGTCGAGGCCGAGCAGCACGAAGATCGCACCGACCCCGTAGGCCATGGTCTCCAACATGGTGGGGAACGTGAGGGGTGTGGGGGAGGTGTGCAAGCGTTCGCCGTCGCGCGCTGATCGCGGCGAAGTGTCGCGTCGTGTCAGTCGCGCTTGCCGGCGACGCGCTGGATCGCGGCTTCGAGGGCGCCGGGGGCGAAGTGCAATTCGATCGGTGCGGTTGGTGCGTCGAGGCCGTTGCGCGGCTTCGTCCCAAGCATGCGCGCCGCCCTACGACTTCTTGGTCGCAGCCTGCTGGATGGCCGCTTCGAGCACGCCGGCGTCGAAGCGAAGTTGGATCGGCCCGTCCGGCGCGCCCGCGCCG
>JAEYTU010000461.1 GCA_023433825.1 Planctomycetota bacterium | reverse complement strand
TTCCACGGCTGGCTCGACCACCTTCGCGCGATCGACGAGCTCGAACTGCAGCCCGCCCAACTGGTCCGACGGCAGTGACCGGCCTGCGCCCGGTCACTTCGCGTCGAACAGGAACGCCGACTCGGCGAGCTCGGGGCCGTTCTCGGTCATCCGCGCATGACGCGCCGGGTACAGCGATGCGGCGCCGGTCGTGCCGTCCTTCGCGACGGCGTAGAAGTTGACCTGAAAGTCGGGGCGCCCGGCGTCGGTCTGCAGCCGCTTCAACTTCGTCAGGCGCGCGACGCGCTTGCAGGCGTCCATGCACGCGTCGACCGGTGACCGCCCGCTCGCCATCCGATGCACGATGAACGACGCACCGTTGGCGAGGATGACCGCCTCGCCACGCCCCGTCGAACCGGCGACGCCGACGTCGTTGTCGACGTAGTTGCCGCAGCCGAGGAGCGGTGAGTCGCCGACGCGGCCCGGGATCTTGAACGCGAGCCCCGACGTCGTCGTGCACCCGCCGACGTCGCCGTTCGCGTCGACGCAGCCGACGTGGATCGTGCCGGTCTTCCGCGGTGTCCGTTCGCGTCCTTCGAGCTGGTTCTCGCCCGGCGTCAACCAGTCGTCGTCCTTCGAGTGGCGCTGCTTCCACTCCAGCCACTTCTTGCGCGACGCCTCCGTCAGCAGGTTCTCCTCGCGAAAGCCGTGCGCGCGCGCGAACCGCAGTGCGCCCTCGCCGACGATCAGCACGTGATCGGTCGTCTGCAGGACCTTCAACGCGACCTGCGCCGGGTTCTTGATGTTGCGCAGCGAGGCGACCGCGCCGCCGAGCCCGGTCGGTCCGTCCATCACGCACGCGTCGAGTTCGACGACGCCTTCCTCGTTCGGCAGCCCGCCGTACCCGACCGAGTCGTCCTCGGGGTCGTTCTCGACCGGTTCGACGCCGAGCACGGCGGCTTCGACCGGTGACAGGCCGGCGAGCATCTTCTCGACCGCGATCCGCACCGAGACGAGTCCGTTCGCGCTGGAGATCGCGGCAGGTCGCGCCGCACGTCTGCGACGCGGCACGGCGAACGGGACCGGGACCGCGGCGACGGCCGCAGACGCTTCGAGGAACGAGCGACGCGTGAGCTTCTGGCGCATGGCGGCATCCTTACCCCGCGCCGCGCGGACGGCGAAGCCGGATCCCGCGTCCAGCCGCGACGCCGGTCGTCAGGCCGCCCCGCTCGCTCCGCCGACGAGCCCGAGGAAGAACGCGCGCGCGTGCTGGCCGAGCGCCGTCGTCCGATACCCGCCCTCCTGAACGACCAGCGTCGGCAGACGCAGCGCGCCGATCCGGCGGCCGTTCGCCTCGAAGTCGGCACTCCGCAGCGACCACGTCCCGGTCGGGTCGTGCTTCGCCGTGTCGAGCCCGAGCGCGACGACGAGGAACCGCGGCGCGAACGCTTGGATCCGCACGAGGGCGCGATCGAGCGTATGCAGATAGGCAGCGCCGTCGACCTGCTCGGGCAGCGGCAGGTTCACGTTGAACCCACGACCCTCGCCGACACCGATCTCGTCGGCGAAGCCCGAATAGAACGGGTACGCGATCTCCGGGTCGCCGTGGATCGACACGGTCAGCACGTCGGCGCGTTCGAAGAAGATGTCCTGCTGGCCGTTCCCGTGGTGGTAGTCGACGTCGAGGATCGCGACGCGGCCGAGCTGCGAGAGTCGGTGCGCTGCGACAGCCGCGTTGTTGAAGTAGCAGAAGCCGCCGAACGTGCTCCGCTCGGCGTGGTGCCCCGGCGGCCGGACCATCGCGTAGGCGAACGGATGCCCGTCGAGCAGTGAGTCGGCGCCGCTCAACGCGCAATCGACGGCGCCGCACGCCGCGGCGTAGGCGTTCGCGTTCAACGGTGTGAACGTGTCGAGGCAGTAGTAGCCAGCCGCGTAGGTCAAGTCCTTCGGCAGTCGCTCGCGGTTGCGCGGCGGGAAGACGTAGGGATAGATCGACTTGCCGGCCGGCATCTGGCGGCAGACCTCCGACAGGTACCCGACCATCTTCGGGTCGTGCACGGCGAGGATCGGTTCGCGGCCGTGCGTGCGCGGTGGCTGGCGCACGAACATCCCGGTCGGCAGCAGACCGGCGAGCAGCGACGCGATCCGGACCGGCGCTTCGACGTAACCGCGCTCGCGGACGTGGTGGATGTCGTGGTCCTCGTTGACGAACAACGCGATCTTCGCGTCGACGACGACCGACGCCTTCAGCGTCTTCGGTGCGCGCCGCGCATAGCGCGGCTCGCGCATGCGGACCGGGTCCTCGACGATCGACGCGAGAACGGCCTCGACGTACTCCGGCGGACACAGCTTCGCGTACTTGCGTTCGAGGATCGTCCGCACGACCGCGCGTACGAAGCCTGCGCGCAGCGGTTCGTCGCGATCGAGTCCGTCGTGGACCAGGTGCGGCAGATCTCGGTCGCCCGGTTTGACCGGTCGCTCGTAGTCGGTCCCGACGATCGGGCGTGCGCCGTAGCGCTCGTAGAACTTCAGCCGTGCTGCGTTGGCCTTCGCGAGTTCGGGGCTGCTCGTCGCATCCGCGTCGTCGGGCGGACACTCGTAGAACAACGCGCGCGCACCGAGTTCCTTCGCGTTGGCGCGCACACGCTCGTACAGCGCGCCGCCCACACCGCCGAGCGTGTTGCGGGCCGAGACCAGGTAGTCGAGGAAGCAGAAGCCGACCTCGGGCTCGTGCAGCAACAGTGCGAAGCCGAGCAACCGGCCGCGCAGGTCGTCGGCGGCGAGCAGGATCGAGCGGAACTGGTGGCCGACCGGATCGCGCAGGCGTTCGGGCAGGGTGTCGATCTCGGCGGCCGGGATGCCGGGCAGTCGTTCGCGCAGGATCTGCTGCGCGCGCGCGATGTCACGCCGATCGCCGGGCAGGCTGTCGTCGGGGATGCGCCGAATGCGGAACACGGGGCTACGGCGAGGTCCAGCGGCTCAGCGGAGGTACTTGCCGATCAGTAACGCGAGACGTCGACGCGCGTCGGCGCTGATCGCGTCGCCATGCGTCAGCACCGCGTGCTCCATGACACCTTCGCACGTGATCCGTTCGTCGTGCGCGGCGAGCAGTTCGGCGGCGCGTGCGACGACGGCGCGAGCCTTCTCGACGTTCGCACGCAGCACGGCGATCACGTCGGCGACCTGCACGTCGGCCTCGGACTCGTGCCAGCAGTCGTAGTCGGTCGCCAGCGCCACCGTCGCGTAGGCGATCTCGGCTTCGCGCGCGAGCTTCGCCTCCTGGAGGTTCGTCATCCCGATCACGTGGACGCCGAACGCGCGATACATCCGCGACTCGGCGCGCGTCGAGAACGCCGGTCCCTCCATGCAGAGGTAGGTGCCGCCGTCGTGGACGTTGCCTTCGAACGACCGCGCCGCCGCGAGCGCGATCTGGCGCAGCGGCTCCCAGACCGGATCGGCGAAGTGCATGTGTGCGACGCAACCGTCGCCGAAGAACGTCGACTCCTGCGTGCGGCTGCGCGTGCGGTCGATGAACTGATCGACGAGCACGAGGTCCCCGGGGCGAATGTTCTCCTGCATCGACCCGACGGCGGAGATCCCGAGGATGCATTCCATCCCGAGCTGCTTCATCGCGTGGATGTTCGCGCGGAACGGCAGCTCGTGCGGCGCGAGGCGATGGCCGCGGCCGTGGCGCGGCAGGAATGCCATCCGGACGCCGTGCAGCGTTCCGGTCACGATCGCGTCCGACGGATCGCCGAATGGCGTCGTCAGCGTGACTTCCTCGCGGCGTTCGAGTCCTGGCAGGTCGTAGAGACCCGACCCGCCGATGATCCCCAGAGTCTTCGTCGTCATCGCTCGTTCTGCGTGGGTGATGCGGTTGGTGTCGTGATCACGAATCGCGGCGCGGACGCGGCGGCGGTCGCTCGTCGCTGCGCGGGCCGCGGCCCAGCCCGTGCGGCGGACGCGGCTGGAAGGCGCCGCGAACCGGTCCGCGGTGTGGTGGCCGGTCGCGGTAGCCGATGCGATCCTGCTCACCGGGGTTGCGGAAGCCGTTCTCGCCGCGACGTCCGGTCTCCGCGAACAGCCGCTTCAGCAGCAGCGTCGCGTAGGACCCGCGCGGCAGCGCGAACGAGAACTCGATCTTCATCCGGCCGCGGTTGCGTTCGTCGGGTGCCGGATCGCGCACGACGAGGTCGGCCGGATGCACGAGCAGCGGCCGCGGCTCGCTCTTCAGGAACATGCCCGGGATCGCAACGGTGCGGAACCGGTCCTCGGTCAGGCCCTCGGCGATCAACGTCGCGTGCATCGCGCGGCGGAAGTCGGGATGCCCGCCATCGCCGTCGGCGCCGTACAGCGGCGTCTCGATCGTCTCGAGGACCGACACGACCTCCGGCGACGCGTAGCGCCACGCGACGAGTTGGCCGCCGAGACTCTGCAGCAGCAGCCGCTCCTTCTGCGGAACGATGCCGAGCAGCAGACGCACGACCGCGCGGTTCCACAGGAACGACTGGTACGCGAACGCGTGGATCAGCTTCATTCGCTCCGGCAGCAGCGCGAGCGCGCCGCGGAAGTCGCCGCGGTTGCGGAGCAGGTGCGTGAAGACGCGTTCGTAGATCGGTCCGCGCGCGATCTTCAGGCAGGTCTCGAAGTCGCCCCAGTGCCGTTGCAGTGCGCGCTTCAGCTTGACGTCACCGGCGATCGCGATCGGCGACGGGCGCGCGAGGATCTGCGCCAACGCGCGTTCGTCGTGACCGAGCAACAGCTCGCGCATGACGAAGCCTTGCCCGTGACGCAGACAGCCGAAACGTTGGTCGTCGAAGTAGTTCGGGAACCCCGATTGACGGACGGCCGGCAGGTTGCGGCGAACGCGGATCGCTTCGAACGGCGACATGTCGCGCGCGACGATCGCGAAGTGATTGCCGCCGGACATCTTGCTGTTGACCGGCTCGTCGCTGCGCCCGACGTAGCGCACTTGCACGCCCTGCCCGACGAAGTCGAGGCGGCGGCCGCGAATGCTGATCCACTGCTCGGTGCGACCTTGGCGGTCCTTCAGTCCGGCGAACGCGATCTCGGCCCGCGTGACGCCGGCTTCGCGCGCGACGATGCCGAGCGCGGTCAGCGTGTCGACCTTCTCCTTGGTCAGCACGTGGACGTAGTAGTCGCCCTTCGCGGACGGGACGTAGCTGAGTTCCTCGCGAACGCGGAAGTCGCTCGGCGCCATCTTCAGTCGCATCGGTCAGCTCTCCTTCGCGGCGAAGTGGCGCAGCTTGCGCAGGGTCAGGTCGAGGTCGGCGGGCAGAGGTGCGCGGACCGTCGTCGTCGAGCCATCGGGCATGGGGACCGTGAGTTCTTCCGCGTGCAGGAACGTTCGTGCGAGCAAGGGGGCCTCGGGGCGGCCGGGCGGCCCCTTGTACCCGGGCTTCAGATCGGAGAGGTGCAGACCGTCACCGCCGCCGTAGTCGCGGTCGCCGACGATCGGGTGGTGCACGTGTGCGAGATGCACGCGGATCTGGTGGCCGCGGCCGGTCCGCGGGCGGCAGCGGACGAGCGTGTAACGCGCGAACCGTTCGACGACCTCGAACGTCGTCTCGGCGTCGCGCGCGCCGCGCGCCCCTGGCTTCGTGACGACGACCTTCCCGGGGCGCTTGCGGTCGGGCCCGAGCCAGTTCGTGACCGTGCGCGTCTCACCGGCGACGACGCCGTGCACGAGCGCGAGATAGCACTTGCCGACACGACGGTCGCGGAACGCCTCGTCGAGATGGCGCGCGGCGTCGATGCCCTTGCCCAGCAGCAGGCAACCGGACGTGTCGCGATCGAGCCGATGCACGATCCGAAGGTCCGCCTCGGGGCGCAGCGCAGCCAGCTCGCCGTGGACGCCGAGTTGCTTGCCCGACCGATCGGGGATCGTCGGCGTGCCGGCCGGCTTGTCGACGACGACGATCCACTCGTTCTCGGCCAGCACGGTCAACGTCGGCGTCGGCGCCCGGAACACCGGGAGGGCGTCGATCTCGGCGTCGACGGCGACGTAGTCGCCCTCGCGCAACGCGCGGCGGAGCTGGGGCTCCATTCCGTTGACGCGAACCCGACCGGCTTCGACGAGTTGCCGCAGCGCGACGCGGTGGACGCTCGGCCACCGCATCGCCAGCGCATCGGGCAACGATGCACCGGCAGCGGCGGCATCCACGGTGAAGTCGGGCACTCTGTGTCGGCTTTGGAAAAAGGGGCGAGGCATGGTAGGCGCGCCGACGGCGTCCGCAAGGCGCGACGCGGACCGGCGCGGCGGCGCGCGGTTAGAACTGCGGCATGAGACACCTCGCCACGACGTTGTTCGCGCTGCTCGCCGCCTTCCCATTCCTCGCCGCTCCGCAAGACCCGAAGCCGACGCCCGCACCGAAACCAGCGGCGACGGCGGCGAAGCCGGACGGACTCGTCGACGGCACCTACGGCTATTCGATGCGTTCGCCGGTCTTCGCGAAGCTCCAGCCCGGCGCGACCGGCATGGTGGCGTTCTTCAGTGCGCCGCCGAAGGACGACTTCTCGGCGAACGTGAACGTGCTCGTCCAGGAGGTGACGACGACGCGGGCGGAGTACCGGAAGGGCACGGAAACGCAGTTCGAGCAGCTCGGCTACGAAGTCCATTCGATGGAGGAACGCGACGTCGGCGGGCACCCGGCCCTGCTGTTCGACTATTCCGGCGTCCAGGAAGGGCGGGAGTTGCGGTTCCTCGGGCTCGCCGTCGTGACGCAGAAGCGCGTGTTCCTGCTGACCGGGACGGCACCCGCGAAGGACTGGAAGAGCTACGAGAAGCCGTTCCGCGACAGTCTGCTGAGCTTCGTCGCGCCGAAGTGACCCCTGCGCGCGGCGCGGATTTCCAGGGTCCTGTGGTGACTTCGGGACCGTGCCCTGCCGAAAACCGTCCCGTGCTGGTGTCGATCGTCCTCCCCTGCTTCGACAACGTCGACGACACGCGCGCGTGCCTCGCGACGCTACGTCGGCAGGTCGGGGGCGTGCCGCTGCAGACGATCGTCGTCGACAACGGCAGCCGCGACGCGACGTCGAGCCTCGACCGCGAGTGCCCCGGCGTCGAGGTCGTTCGTCTGCCGCAGAACCTCGGGTTCGCCGGCGGCGTCAACCGCGGGCTCGCGGCGGCGCGCGGCGAGTTCGTGCTCGTGCTCAACAATGACACGCTGGCCGGCGAGCACCTCGTCGAGCGACTGCTGCGCCCACTGATCGACGACCCGCGGATCGCGATGTCGGCGCCAGTCAGCAATCACGTCAAGGGCGAGGCGCGGATCGAGGTCGGCGCGGCTGGCGTCACCGACGAAGGTCGCGCGACGCTCGAGCGCCTGCTGACGCAGCACGCCGGTGGTCGCGTGCAGGACGTCGCATCGTTGGCCGGGCTGTGCCTGATGATCCGACGACCGCTGCTGGAGCGGATCGGCACGTTCGACGAGCGATTCGGGATCGGGAACTTCGAGGACGACGACCTGTGCCTGCGCGCGCGCTTCGCCGGCGCGCGGCTCGTCGTCGTTCGCGACGCGTTCCTCCACCATCATGGCCACCGGACGTTCCAAGCGATGGCCGTCGACTACCGCCAGGTGCTCGCCGATCGCGAGGCGCTGTACCGGCGGAAGTGGCGCGACGATCCGGCGGCGCAGGCGTGGTTCGTCGCGGCCGATGGCGGCGATCCGACGTCGGCAGCGGTCGCCGGTCTCGAACGCCATCCCCACTGGCCCGACGGCCACTGGCTGATCGCGCGTGCCGCCGCGGCCCGCGGCCGAACGCTCGACGAACGCGCGCGCGCGTCACTCGATGCGTTCCTCACGCTGTGTCCGCTGCACGGCCAAGGCTGGCTGCTGCGGCTCGGCGATGCGTTGGCGCGCGGCGACGACGCGACGTTCGAACGGGGCCTCGCCTGGGCGTTGTCGGAGCTGACGTGCACGCCGGACGAGCTCGCGCGGCTGCTGCTCGCGCGGGCGCGGCGCCTGCTGCAGACCGGTGCGACCGACGCGGCGCTCGCCGACGTCGCCGCCGCGACCGATCCCGGCGTCACCGACGCCGGGCTGTGGAACGAAGCTGGCGCGTTGCTGCTCGACGCCGGACGCCACGCCGAAGCGGCGGAGCGGTTCGTCGAGGCCGACCGGCTCGGGTCAGAGCATGCGCTCGGCAATCTCGCGATCTGCCGCTTCCGACTCGGGGACGTCGCCGGCGCGCTGCGGCTGTGGCGGGACGCTCTGGTTCGCCGGCCGGACGACGTGACCCTGCGCAACAACCTCGCCGCGGCGCTCGCGGCCGCCGGTCGCTGAGGCATGCGCGGCGACGTCCGCGACCATTCGTTCGAGATCGTGACGCGCGCGGTAGCCGGTCAGACGGACGAGCCGCGTCAGGTCGGGCACGCGGCGTCGCATCGCCTCGAATCCGTCGGCGCGCGCCTCGGCGTCGGATGCGAACCGCAGCGGCACCGGAGCGACGACGCGGCGGACGTGTTCGGCGAGCGCCAGCACAGTCGTCTCGACGTCGCGCCCGACGTTGACGGCGAGTCCGAGTGCGTCCGGATTCGCCATCAGCGCGACGATCGACGTGACGACGTCGTCGACGTGGACGAAGCAGCGCTGCTGGCGGCCGTCGCCGTGGATCGTCAGCGGCAGCCCGGCGCGCGCCTGCGCGACGAACGTCGACAACACCAACCCGTGGCGGACGTCCTGACGTGGTCCGACCGTGTTGAACAGCCGCATCACGCAGACCGGGAGTCCGCGCTCGCGGGCGTAGGCGAAGGCCAACCATTCGCCGAGCGCCTTGCCGCAGGCGTAGCTGAACCGCGGTCGATCGGTGCCGCCGAACACGAGTGCGTCGTCCTCGCGAAACGGCAGTCGCTCGGACAGACCGTAGACCTCGCTGCTGCTGGCGAAGTAGACCGGGAGCCTGCGCGCAGCAGCGCTCGCGAGCACGGTCTGCGTCGACGCGAACGCGCTTTCGATCGTGCCGACACCGTCGGCGACGATGCGTCGCGGCCCGAGGGGCGCGGCGAGGTGGACGACGCGGTCGACGGCGGCGGTCAGTCGCGAAACGAGCACTGCGTCCGCGGCCGAGCCGTGCACGATCTGCAGCCGCGGTGACGGCGCGACCGCGGCGAGGTTTGCCGGATCGCCGCTCGAGAAGTCGTCCAGAACCGTGACCCAGTCCCCGTCGCCGACGAGCCGTTCGGTCAGATGGGAACCGAGGAAGCCGGCGCCTCCGGTGATCAGCGTGTGCATCGGGGAAGCAGATTGCGCGGTTCGAAGCGGCGCGGCCAGAACGGATCGCGATCGGTGCCTCGCGGCGAGGCCCGTCGACGGACGTCATCGACCGCCGCGCGTGCGCGGTTCTTCCCGCGAGTCTTGGTGCCGTGGATCAGCGGCCGCGGCCGCCGGTCTTGCCGAGCTCGTCGATCTGCTTGCGCAGCGTCTCGAGTTCGGCCTTCATCGTCGCGATCTCGGCACGCAGCCGCGCGATCTCCTGGGTCGTCGCATCGGCGGCAGGCGCAACGGCCGGTTTGGGCGTCGCCGCCGGCGGACGCGCTGGCGCCGGCGGACGAACCGGTGGACGCGCCGCGGGCGGGCGCGACGACGGACCGGCGGAGGACGGTGTGGTCGGCTTCGGGATCTTCGCGAGCATCTCGGCGACCGTGGCCGGCGGTTGGTACCCCTCGACCCGCGCGAGCGACTTCCGGTCGCTGCCCTGCACGACGATCAGCGGGATCGTCTGCACGCCGTACTGATCGGCGATGCGACCTTCCTTGTCGGTGTCGAGCCAGACCGGCACGAAGCCCGCGGCAGCCGCGCGCACCGCCGGATCGTCGAACGACTTCTTCAATGCCTGGCACGACGCACACCAGCTCGCGCCGAAGACCAACAACAGCGGCTTGCTCTGGCGACGCGAGGCCTCGATCGCAGCTTCGTAGTCGGCGCCGAATCGGATCGCCGGCGCCGGCGCGGATTCCGCCGCGGCACTCGGCGGCGTCGGGCGCTGCGTCGGCCCGCCGGGACCCGGGGGCGTCGGTGGCCGACGTGCCGGCTCGGGCTTCGGCGCAGGCTCGGGCTTCGGTGCCGGCTCGGGCTTCGCCGGGTCGGCCGGCGCGGCGGTCGGCCTCGCACCGACCACGAGCTCGAGCGACTTCGTGGCACCTGCCTCACGGACGCCGACGACGATCTTCGCGCCGACTTCGAGCCGTTGGAGGATCGAGTCGAGGTCCTCGAGTTTGCCGATCGGCTTGCCGGCGACCTCGGCGATCGTCTGTCCGCCCGCGAGCCCCGCCTTGTCGGCCGGCCCCTTCGGAACGACGCGCACGACGCGGATCCGACCGTCCTCCTCGAGCAACTCGATCCCGAGGAAGGGCTGCCCACCGGCCTGGCCGACGCGAACCTTCGGCGCCGGCTCGGGCTTCGGCTCGGGAGTCGGCTTCGGCTTCGCAGCCGGCTGCGGTTCGGTCGTCGCGCGCGGCGGCATCTCGTCGGGCAGCTTGCCGAGCACGACCTCGACGGTCCGGGATTCCGTTCCGCGCTGCAGCGTCACGCGCACCTTCGCGCCTTCGGACTTCGCGCGCAGCACTTCGACCAAGCGGTCGCGCGTCGTGATCCGGTCGTTGTCGACGGCGGTGATCCGGTCGCCAATCCGAATCCCGGCCTTGTCGGCTGGCGAGCCGGCGACCACTTCGCTGACGACCGGTTCGGGCCCGTCGAGAAACACACCGAGCCACCCAGCGGGCGGCACGGCGAGAAGGAACGGCAACAGAAGGAACGACGGGGTGATGGCGCTCATGTTCGACCTTGTCGGAAGGGGCGGGGATCGCAGCGGACTCTGGACGGGCGTCAGACGATGGAAGGCGAGGAATTCTCCCGCCGGCTTGACGAGGCTGGTCCCGGTCTCTACATCGTCCGCCTCTCGTATCGCGACCCGCGTGCCCTCTTCGTCTAGAGGCCCAGGATACATGGTTCTCAGCCATGGGACAGGGGTTCAAATCCCCTAGGGGGTACCACTCCGAGCCCTCGCTCGGGGGTCGCGAGACGATGACCACCACGATCCCGACGACGCAGGCAGTCACGCACACCGTCGCAGGCAGGCCAACGCAACACGCGAGCGCACGACGATGACGTGGCTGCGACGCGAGGATCTCGAGGACGCCGAACTGCATCGACTGAGTCCCGGTGCGACGGCGTCGCGCAATCACGGTGGCCGCCGACTGCCGGAGGCCGAGGACCCGTTGCGCACGGCGTTCCAACGTGACCGCGACCGAATCCTGCACTCGACCGCGTTCCGCCGCCTGCAGCACAAGACGCAAGTCTTCGCGGCGTTCGAGGGCGACCACTACCGAACGCGGATGACGCATTCGCTGGAGGTCTCCCAGATGTCGCGCAGCGTCTGCACGGCACTCCGCCTCAACGCCGACCTCGCCGAAGCCGTCGCGCTCGCGCACGACCTCGGCCATCCGCCGTTCGG
>JAEYTU010000347.1 GCA_023433825.1 Planctomycetota bacterium | reverse complement strand
GCGCCGGCATGGGCGCTGATCGAGGGCGCCACCGAATACGCGATCACGTGGCATCGCATCGTCGACGCGGTCGACGAGGGGGACATCCTCGAGCGCGTTCCGGTTGCGATCGGTCCCGGTGAGACGTCCCTGACGCTCAACACGAAGTGCTTCGAAGCCGGCATCGACGGCTTCCGTCGTCTCGTGCGCAGACTCGGCGAGGGCGATTTCGTCGGCCAGCGGCAGGACGTCTCGCAGAAGACCTACTTCGGTCGTCACCGTCGTCCGCCGCGTTTCGGCCTGCTCGACTGGTCACGTCCGGCGACCGAACTCGCCGCATGCGTGCACGGGCTCGACTTCGGCAGGTATCCGAATCTGTTCGGTGCGGCGAAGCTCGTCCATCGCGGTCGCGCGTTCGTCGTGACGACCGCCGAGGTCGTCGACGGCACGGGTCGTCCCGGCGAAGTGATCGGCATCGACGCGCAGCGTTGCGTCGTCGCGTGCGCGGAGGGCGCGCTCGCGATGCGTGGGTTCCAGGCGCTCGACGGCACTGCGGTCGGCGTCGACGTCGTCGCGACGACGTTGCACCTCCGCCCCGGGCTGCGGCTGGACGAACTCGCACCGGACACCGTCGCGCGGATCGAGAGTGCGTCGGAAGCGCTGTCGCGCGCAGAGTTCCGGTGGCTCTCGCGGTTGCGCCGCTTCGCGCCGACGCGACTCCCGCACGCGAAACTCGAGGCGCCCGCCGGCGGCACACCGCACTGGGTGCGTCACGGATTCGAACTCCCGGCCGCGTTCACCGGTGCCGATGGCGAGACTCGGCTCGTCTGCGCGTTCGCCGCATTCGTCGCGCGCAGCACCGGGACCACGGACGTCGGGCTCGCGATCGCGTTGTCCGGCGGCGCGCACGACATCCCAGGCGGTGCCGCGTGGCTGCTGGATCATGCGCCGTGGTCCGTGCGCGTCGACACGAGCGTCACGCTGGCGGCATTCGCGGCGAACGTCGCGAGCGAACTGGCGACGCTGCGAAGTGAGCCGCCGATGCTCCGCGACCTGATCGGCCGGCAACCCGACTTGCACGAACGCCACGAACTGCGCGGCGGCGGGCTCGCGCCGCTGGCGTTCGCGAACGGTTCCGTCGATCCGCTGCCCGGTTCGACGGCGACGCTGCAGCGACTCGACGCGCGTTCCGCGGAATGGGTGTTCGACGGTCGCGTGCTGCCGCCGGAGATGGCGCGCGTCGTCGTCGGCCAGTTCCGAGGCTTCCTGCAGAACCTCGCGGATCACCCCGAGCGCGCGTTGGGCGACGTCGAGCTCGTCGCCGCCACCGAACTCGATCTCGTGCTGCACACGTGGAACGCGACCGGCAAGCCGTTTCGCGACGACGTCTGCGTGCAGCGACTCTTCGAGGAGCAGGTCGAACGCGCGCCCGAAGCCATCGCGCTGGTCGTCGACGACGAGGAGTGGACGTACCGCCGTCTCGACGCGCGTGCGAACCAACTCGCAGCCGTGCTGCGCGAACGCGGCGTCGGCCGTGGCTCACTGGTCGGGATCTGCGTTCCGCGTTCGTCGGATCTCGTCGTCGCCGTGCTCGCGACTTGGAAGGCCGACGCGGCGTACCTGCCGCTCGACCCGGCGTTCCCACGCGATCGACTCAGCTACATGGTCGAGGACGCACGTTGCGTCGTCGTCCTCGCGCACGAAGGCATGGCGACGGAGTTCGCGGGCGCGACGACGCTGTACCTCGACCGCGATGCTGCGCGGATCGACGCCGCGTCGACGGCCGCGATCGCGTCGACGGCCGGCGCGCGCGACCTCGCCTACGTGATCTACACGTCGGGTTCGACCGGCAAGCCGAAGGGCGTGATGGTCGAGCACCGCAGCGTCGTCAACTTCCTCGCCGGGATGGACGAACGGATTCCGCGACGCGACGGCGATGCATGGCTCGCCGTGACGAGCCTCTCGTTCGACATCTCGGTTCTCGAACTCGCATGGCCGCTGAGCCGAGGTCTGCGGCTCGTGCTGTTCGGCGGCGTCAAGCGCGCGGCGTCGAAGTCGATCGCGTTCAGCCTGTCGTACTTCGCGAGCAACGCCGGCGAATCCGCGGCGGCGCAGTACGAACTGCTGCTCGCCGGTGCGAAGTTCGCAGACGCGCACGGCTTCCACGCCGTCTGGACGCCGGAGCGGCACTTCCACGCATTCGGTGGGCTCTATCCGAACCCGGCCGTCACGAGCGCTGCGCTGGCGTCGGTCACGCGCAACGTCAAGCTCCGCGCGGGTTCGGTCGTCGTCGCGCTGCACCATCCGATCCGCATCGCCGAGGAGTGGTCGCTCGTCGACAACTTGTCGAACGGTCGCGTCGGCGTCTCGATCGCGAGCGGCTGGCACCCGAACGACTTCGTGCTCGCGCCGACGCGCTACCAGGAACGCCGCGACATCATGGTGCGCGACACCGACGTTGTGCGTCGGCTCTGGCGCGGGGAGGCGGTCGAGTTCGCCGATCCGAACGGCAAGCTGGTCCCGACGCGGATCATGCCGAAGCCGATCCAGGACGACCTGCCGATCTGGGTCACCGCAGCCGGCAATCCCGACACGTTCGAACTCGCGGGCCGGATCGGTGCGAACGTGCTGACGCATCTGCTCGGGCAGCGTCCCGAGGAGCTCGAGCGCAAGATCGGCATCTACCGCGATGCGTGGCGCAAGGCCGGTCACCCCGGACGTGGGCAGGTCTCGTTGATGCTGCACACGTTCGTCGGGCCGGATCGCGACGCCGTCAAGGAGACGGTCCGCGGCCCGATGCGCGAGTACCTGCGCAGCGCGGCGGACCTGATCAAGAACCACGTCGCAACGTGGGCGCCGGTGCGCACGTCGTTGACGGTCGGCGGATCCGACACCGGCATTCGCAGTCTCGACGACCTCGCACCGGAGGACCTCGAGGCGTTGCTCGACTTCTCGTTCGAACGCTACTACGACGACAACGCGCTGTTCGGGACGCCGGAGTCGTGCGCGCCGTTCGTCGTTCGCCTGCACGGACTCGGCGTCGACGAGATCTGCTGTCTGGTCGACTTCGGCGTGCCGTCGCAAACCGTGCTGCAGCACTTGCCGCACCTCGAACGTCTGAAGGACGAGGTCGCGCGCCGACTCGCCGGCGACGAACCGCAGGAGACGGTCCCGAGCCTGATCGGCAAGCGCGGGATCACGCACCTCCAATGCACACCGTCGATGGCGACGATGCTCGCCGAGGACCCGGAGTCGGCACGAATGCTCGGCCGCCTGCAGGTCATGATGGTCGGCGGCGAAGCACTGTCACCGGACCTCGCCCGCAAGCTCGCGGGCCTCGTCGGCGGTCGGCTGCTGAACATGTACGGGCCGACCGAGACGACGATCTGGTCGACGACCGCGGAGTGCCAAGTCGACCTGCAGCAGGTCACGATCGGCAAGCCGATCGTGAACACGCAGCTCTACGTGCTCGACGCGCGGATGCGGCCGGCGCCGATCGGCGTTCCCGGTGAGCTGTACATCGGCGGCGACGGCGTGACGCGGGGCTACCACGCGCGACCCGAGCTGACCGACGAACGCTTCGTGGCGGATCCGTTCGGCGGGCCGGGGCGGCGTCTGTATCGGACCGGTGACCTCGTCCGTTGGCTGCCGAACGGCGAAGTCGAGTTCCTCGGCCGCGTCGATCACCAGGTGAAGGTGCGCGGGTATCGGATCGAACTCGGAGAGATCGAGGCGGCGCTCGCCTCGCACCCCGCCGTCCTTCAGACGGTGGTCGCGACGCGGCAAACCGACTCGCAGGACGTGCGTCTGATCGCGTATGCGACGTTGCGCGACGGCGTCGACGCGAAGGGCAAGGAACTGCAGGAACACGCGCGTCGGTTCCTGCCCGACTACATGGTTCCACCGGAGGTCGTGCTGCTGGCCGAGATGCCCATGACCCCGAACGGCAAGATCGACCGCAAGGGCTTGGCGACGGCGCGCCGACGGTTGGCCGTCGTGTCGTCGACGCCGATTTCCGGAGTGTCCGATTGCGCCGTAGGCGGGCCTTCACGTGCCGCGGTGGATTCGACCGCGGCCGCGCTCCCGAACTCAGCTCCGATGGCACCACCGACCGGCGACGAACTCGCGCCGGTGTTGAAGGCGATCTGGTGTGACGTGCTCGGTCTCGCCGACGTCGGGCGCGACGACAACTTCTTCGATCTCGGCGGGCACTCGCTCCTGACGATCAAGGTGCAGAGTCGGATCAAAGACCGACTCGGACTCGCCGTGCCGCTGGTCGAACTGTTCCGCCACACGACGCTCGCACGACTGGAGGCGCACTTGGGTGCGACCGAGTCCTCGGCGTCGACGCCCGGAGCCGATCGGGCGAGTGCGGGCGCGGGGTCAGCGGGTGGCGCGACCGATCGCGGTCAGCAGCGCGCGGCGCTGCGACGTCAGGCGCTCGCGCGGCGTCCGCCCGGAAGCTGACGCGCGCGACGCGCGGTTCAGCGACTGCGCGCGTTCGTCGTCTTCAACGTCCGGCGACGCATGCTGTCCGAGAGGATCAGCAAGCCACCGATCAGCAGCGTCACCGCGCCGCCGATCAGCGCGGGGTTGATCTCGGGTGCGTTCAGTGACGTCGGCGGCCGACGGTTCGATGCGATCTCGCGGCCGTGACCGCCGGGATTCCCGGGATGCTGCGCCGTCGCGGATCCTGCGAGTACCAGAGATGTCGCTCCCAACAGGGCGATGTGGCGAAGGGTCGTGGAGATGACTTGCATGATTCGGAGCGCCTCGGTCGGAGAGCAAAAGTTGCGGCGCCACTTTCGGTGGCGCGGATCGGCGTGGTTGCGAACTCTACACCAGAAATCGGTTCGCGTCTGAACCCCGGCATTTCATGTCGGGGTCTCGGAACCACCCATGGGAGCGATCGCTGAATTCCACGCCAGCACAGAACGTGCCGGCTCCGAGGATTTCGCACGGCCGAATCGACGAACCGGGGTGCCCGTTTCGCCGCGGCGTGCGGCGAACTGCCGGTGCCATCCGGGCGCTGACGCGCGTCGGGCGCGTCGCATTCCCTGTCTGCTTTTGGTATCCAAGCCCCGCTCCAAATGACGGCAACAACGATCCTGGTGGCGGGCGGCGGCGGGTTCATCGGCGGTCATCTGGTCGCCCGACTTCGGTCGGAAGGGCTCGGGAAGATCCGCGCGGTCGACTGCAAACCGATCGAGGAATGGCACCAGGCCTTCCCCGACGTCGACAACCAGGTCCTCGATCTCTCCGATCGGAACGCCTGCCGGGACGCCTGCCGTGGGGTCACCGAGGTCTACCAATTGGCCGCCGACATGGGCGGCATGGGCTTCATCGAGACGCACAAGGCCGACTGCATGCTGTCGGTCCTCGTCAACACGCACATGCTGTTGGCCGCCCGCGACCGTGGTGTGCAGCGCTACTTCTTCTCGTCGTCGGCCTGCGTCTACAACGCGGACAAACAGCGAGATGCGAAGGTCACGCCGCTGCGGGAGGCCGACGCATACCCGGCGCTCCCCGAGGACGGGTACGGCTGGGAGAAGTTGTTCTCCGAGCGGATGTGCCGCCACTTCGCCGAGGACTACGAGCTGACGACGCGAGTCGCGCGCTACCACAACGTGTACGGGCCGTTCGGGACCTGGGATGGGGGCCGCGAGAAGGCGCCGGCGGCGATCTGCCGCAAGGTCGTCCACGCGAAGGCGACCGGGCGTCACGAGATCGAGATCTGGGGTGACGGGAAGCAGACGCGGTCGTTCCTCTACGTCGACGACTGCGTCGAAGGGACCCTTCGTCTGATGCGCGGCAGCTGCGCCGAGCCGCTGAACATCGGTTCGGAGGAGCTCGTGACGATCGACGAGTTGGTCTCGGTCGTCGAGTCGATCGCCGGCATCACCCTCGATCGGCGGTACCGCCACGATGCGCCGCGCGGCGTTATGGGACGAAACTCCGACAACACGCGCGTGCGCGCCGAGATCGGATTCGAGCCGTCGATCGACCTGCGGGAAGGATTGCGGCGGACCTACGCCTGGATCGAGCAGCAGTATCACGAAACGAAACGATGAACCTGCTGCTGATCGGCGTCGGCCTGTTCGTCGTCGTCGGGCTCGTCCTGTCGATCCTCGTCGCGATCGTGATCCGGTGGCGCACCGGCAAGCGGGTCCGCGTGACGCGGTTGCTCGCGCTCCAACTGATCCTGCTGCCCCTCCACTGCTTCGTGTCGTTCCCACTCGGACTCGCAATCTTCGGCCGTTCCATCGTCGGCACCCGTCTCGACGAACGCGCCTACCAAGGCCCGGTGATCGCCGCCGATGGAACGTGGCAGTTCCAGTCGCGCACGACGCTCCGCGCCGGACCCGTGCCGCCGCCGAGCGGGTGCCGGGTGCTGGCGCTGACGGCCGCCGACGGCACGCCGATCCGCGCATTCCACGTGCCCGCTGCGGCGCCGACGCGACCGGGCGTCGCCGTCATGGTCCATGGCCTGTTCCGCGGCGCGCTCGAACTCGAACCGCCGGCATCGATGCTGCGCGACCTCGGCATCGACGTCGTGATCGTCGAGATGCGGAACCACGGCGGCAGCGGGCGTGCGACGCCGACGTTCGGTCGCGACGAGTCGACCGACGTCACGGCGGCGATCGAGTTCACGCGCACCGATCCGGCATTGCGTGACAAGCGGCTGATCCTGTTCGGAGTCAGTCTCGGCACCGTGGCGGCAGCGAATGCCGCGGCTCGCGCCGAACGTGTCGACGGCATCGTGCTCGATGCGCCGGTCGTCGACTCGCTCGCGACCGCGCACCGGATGCTCGCCTCGCGGCCGGAAGGGCAACCGCGGCGGATCGGACTCCCGCAGCCGTTCCGGACGCTGACGTTGCTCGCCGTCGAATGGGTCTGCGGGATCTCGTTCCACGAGATCGGTGCCGGCGACGCACTTGCGTCATTGCCGCCGCGCACCGCAGCGCTCGTGATCGGCGGCGTGCTCGACGATCGCGTGTCGACGGCGGACGCGCAGCGCGCGTTCGACCTGCTGCGCGCCGCACCCGCCGACAAGGAGCTGTGGCTCCCCGACGGTGCCGGCCACGGCGATGCGTGGCTCGTCGACCCGGCGGGCTACCGCGAGCGGCTCGGGCGCCTCGTCGAACGCGCGCTGCGCTGATCGGCGCCGCACCTCGACGCCGATCGGCGATCTCCCGCCGTCACCCCGTCACCCGCCGAACATCTGCGTCCAATGCGACTCGCTGCGGCCGAGGCCGACGCGCGCGTGGTCGCCGAGCATGTTCTTGTGGTGGCCCGGGCTGTACCACCAACCGCGGATCGCCGAGCGGCCGGTTCCGTGACCGACGGCGATGTTCTCTGCCGATGCCGACGTGCCGGCGAGCGCTGCGCGACGACCGAACGATTCCTTGCCCGGGATCGGCGACGTGTGGCTGAAGAATCCGCGCTCGCGCATGTCGTTCGAGTGATCGCGACTCGCGTTGCACAGGCGCACGTCGATCGCGAGCACGGCGAGACCGAGGAGCGCCCGGATCTCGTTCAACTCGCGAATCCCCTCCGCCTCACGAACGTCGATCGTCCGCTCGATCGCCCGGTTCGCGAGCAGCACGCGGGCGTCGCGAGCCGACATCGGCATCGCCGCGAACGTCGCATCGCGTTCGGCGGCGAGGAACTCGAGTCGTGCCGCCTCGGCGTCGACCGTCGCGCGTCGCTCGCTCGGTCGGCCATCGGTGTTCGACGTCGTCCGCAGCGACGCCGTGCACGCGTCGACGACGGCCTGCCATTCCCCGGCGGCGACGAGGTGCGCGTCGACGCGCGCGCGCGACGCCCGCAACGCCGGCTTCGCGTCGAGGACGGACTCCGCCGTGATCCGCAGCCACTCGCGAAGTTGTGCGACCTTCGGGTCGATCTCGGCGTGGATCCGCGCGTCGGTCAGGTCGGCGCTGCGCGTGACGGCGAGTGCGTCCTTGCGCAACGTCTCGATCTTCGCATCGAGCCCGCGCAGGCGACGCTGCAGCAGGGCGCGCGCGGCGATCGCCAGATCCCGCGTGTAGCGATCCCCGTCGCGACGCAGCAGCGCCAACTGGTGGGCGAGCTCGGCGGTGGCGTGCGGCAGCAGGATCCGCGCACCGTCGGCGCCGAACTCGAGGATCGCAGCGCACGCCGCCGCGCGTTCGAGATCGGTAACGTCGGACCGCCGGAGTCGACGCATCTCGACGTCGATCGCCGCCGCCGATTCACGGTCCTGCGCGACCGATGGGGCGATGGCCATCACGATCGACGCCAGCACGATCCCGACACGCGGCACGCGTTTGCAATTCGATCGGGTCGCGGACGACATCGGCGCGCGACGATACGTCGTCGACGCGCGAGCGGAAGGGAGCCGCAGCGACGGTGCGAGCTACGCTCTGGGCCGTCATGCGCACCGTCACGCCGTCCACGCTCGTGGCCATCGCGGCCGTTCTGTCCCTCGTCGCCTCGCAGAGCAGGAACCCGCAGGATCCTGTCGCACCCGCCCCGGCGCGAAAGCCGCTCGGCTACCAGGACACGCCGCAACTCCCCGGCTCCGACTGGCGCGTCCACGACGGAACGCGACCGCAGCCGCCGATCGTCACGCCGGCCGCCGTCGATCGCCCCGGCGCACCGCCATCGGATGCGATCGTCCTGTTCGACGGGGACGACCTCGACGCGTTCACCGGTCGCGGTGGCAAGGCGTCGTGGACCCTCGAAGGCGGCGCGATGGTCGTGAACCGGACCGGCGACATCCGGACGCGCGCCGAGTTCGGCGACTGCCAGTTGCACATCGAGTTCGCATCGCCGACGCCGCCGCGCGGCGAGTCGCAGAACCGCGGCAACTCCGGCGTCTTCTTCCTCGATCGCTACGAGGTGCAGGTCCTCGACAGTCACGCGAACGAGACCTACCCGGACGGCCAAGCCGCGGCGCTGTACGGGCAGACGCCGCCGATGGTCAACGCGTCCCGCGCGCCCGGAGAGTGGCAGACCTACGACATCGTTTTCGAAGCGCCACGCTTCGAGGACGGCGAGCTGACGAGCCCCGCCTACGTGACCGTGATCCACAACGGCGTCGTCGTGCACAACCGTCGCGCGATGGTCGGACCGACCGGCCACCGTTCGCTGCCGAAGTACACGCCGCACGCGCCGACCGGTCCGATCCGATTGCAGGATCACGGCGATCCGGTGCGGTTCCGCAACATCTGGGTGCGACCGATCCGCGGCTACGACGCTCGTTGAACGTTGCTCCGGCGGCCGACGTCGTCACCGATGCTCGAACCGCAGGACCGGACCGCGGTCCACCTCGACGAAGCCAGACGTCGGCGGCGTCGCGACGTTCGTCGCCGGCGCACTGATCCGCGCGATCCCGAGCGTCGGCGGCGTCGCCGCGAGTGTCGCGACGACACCGTTGCTGAGCGTCAGACCGAGGC